>CANPZR010000059.1 GCA_947589175.1 uncultured Lachnospiraceae bacterium
TTGACGCTTGAGAATGAGACAAATAGGAACATACGGATAATTGCTGAAGGACATCTGGATTTGAGCCGGAAATTAGAACAAATAGCATAAAAGATTGTAGAAAAAAATTTCTGCTTGCAATATACCCCCTAGGAGTATATAATATACCCTACGGGGGTATTTGTTATGCCCACAGAGTATATTGCTGTTGGAATCATAAGTTTATATACTAACACAAAATTATGGATATATGAAGAATAAAAGGAGAGCCTAATGGAAGGGAACTACAAAGAGAACCCAAATGAAACCCTAAATGAAAATCAGAACGAAACCAGCGAGAGGGACTGCTGCTGTCACCGGACGAAGAAGCGGTCGGAGAAGGAGTACAAGGATCTGATTCATCGTCTGAACCGCATTGAGGGGCAGATTCGGGGAATCCGTGGGATGGTGGAGCGGGACGCCTACTGTCCGGACATTCTGACCCAGGTCGCGGCGGCCAACGCGGCGCTGAACAGCTTCAACAAGGTGCTGCTGGCGAACCACATACGGACATGCGTGACGCAAGACATTAAGGAGGACCGGGAGGAGACAGTGGATGAATTGGTAGCGGTCCTTCAGAAGCTGATGAAGTAAGAAATGAAAGATGAGTTTCTTCGCGACAAGTCGCTAGAGCGAACTTGTCCGCTCAGAAATGAGGATTAGTAAGAGAAAAAGCGATTCAGAAAAGAGGGTCTTTATGAGACAATATATTGTAACAGGAATGAGCTGCGCCGCCTGCAGCGCGCGGGTGGAGAAAGCAGTGGGAAAGGTCGAGGGCGTGGAGAGCTGCTCGGTCAGCCTTCTGACCAATTCCATGGGCGTGGAGGGCACGGCGTCGGATAGCGAAATTATCCAGGCGGTGGAGCGTGCCGGATACGGCGCCCGGGTCAAAAACACAGGCGCCGGAAGAAGCACCGCTTCCGGAGGCGGAAGCACTTATAGCGGAGACAACACTTCCAGCGCAAGTACCACTTCTGATGGAAGCAACGCTTCCATTGATAGCGGACAGAACGGAGCGCAGTCCTCCGGATTTGACGACGGCGCGGATGCGCTTTTAGACCGGGAGACGCCCCGGCTGAAAAAGAGGCTGCTTGCGTCGTTGATTTTTCTGGCGGCGCTGATGTATGTGTCGATGGGACACATGATGGCGGGCTGGCCGCTGCCTGCGTTTTTTGAGGGAAATCCTGTGGCGACAGGACTTTTGCAGCTCCTTTTGACCATTATCATTATGGTGATTAACCAGAAATTTTTTATCAGCGGCTTTATGAGCCTGATTCACCGGGCGCCCAACATGGACGCGCTGGTGGCGCTGGGCTCCGGCGCGGCGTTTGTGTACAGCGTCTACTCTCTCTTTGCCATGACGGGAGCCCAGGCGGCCGGGGACATGGAGAGAGCCATGATGTACATGCACGAGCTCTATTTTGAGTCGGCGGGCACGATTCTGTCGTTGATTACTCTGGGAAAAATGCTGGAGGCGCGCTCCAAGGGAAAGACTACGGATGCCTTGAAGGGTCTGATGAAACTTGCTCCTCAGAAGGCCGTCGTGGTGCGCGGGGGCGAGGAGCGTGAAGTCGATATACGGGAAGTGAAAAAAGGAGATATTTTCGTGGTGCGTCCGGGGGAAAATATCCCGGTAGACGGCGTGGTGCGGGAAGGCAGTAGCGCGGTCAATGAGGCGGCTCTGACCGGGGAGAGCATCCCGGTGGACAAGGAGGCCGGGGACGAGGTGTCGGCGGCCACGGTGAACCAGTCCGGTTTCTTGCGCTGTGAGGCTACGCGGGTGGGAGAGGACACGACGCTGTCCCAGATTATCCGCATGGTCAGCGACGCGGCAGCCACGAAGGCGCCGATTGCCAAGGTGGCGGACCGAGTGTCGGGCGTATTTGTCCCGATTGTTATAGGGATTGCCATTGTCACGCTGGCGGCGTGGCTCCTAGCGGGGCAGACGGTGGGCTACGCGCTGGCCAGGGCCATTTCCGTACTGGTAATCAGCTGCCCCTGCGCGCTGGGACTGGCCACGCCGGTGGCCATTATGGTGGGAAATGGCGTGGGCGCGAAAAATGGAATTATGTTTAAGACGGCGGCTTCTCTGGAGGCGACGGGAAAGGTATCTGTGGTGGCGCTAGACAAGACGGGCACCATTACGGAGGGCGACCCGCGGGTGACGGATATTTTGCCCGCGGAGGGCGTGACGGAACAGGAACTTTTGCAGTGCGCCGGGGCGCTGGAAGCAAAGAGCGAGCACCCGTTAGCCCGGGCGGTCATGATTCATGTGCGGGAGCGGGGAATCTCCTTTGCGCAGGCGGAGGAATTTCAGGCTTTGCCAGGCAATGGACTGCGGGGAGTCAGAGAGGGAAAGCGGTTATTGGGCGGCAATGCTTCTTTTGTGGGCGAACAGGTAGTGATGCCCGGTCCGTGGCGGGAGCGGGCGGAAAATCTGGCGGATGAGGGCAAGACGCCTCTGTTTTTCGCGGAGGAGGACCGGCTGCTCGGCATAGTGGCCGTGGCGGATGTGGTCAAGGAGGACAGCGCCGAGGCCATTGAGGAACTGCGCAATATGGGAATCCGGGTGGTCATGGTCACCGGAGACAATGAGGGGACGGCGCGTGCCATCGCCGCAAGAGCCGGTATCCTCAGCGAAAATGTAATTGCCGGCGTTCTGCCCGGCGATAAGGAAGCCGTAATCGAAGCGCTCCAGAAGGAAGGCAAGGTGGCGATGGTGGGGGATGGCATCAACGACGCGCCCGCGCTGACACGCGCCGACATGGGAATTGCCATCGGAGCCGGGACGGACATTGCCGTGGACGCGGCGGACGTGGTGCTGATGAAAAGCAGGCTGCGGGACGTGCCGGCGGCGATCCGGCTGAGCCGGGGGACGCTGCGGAACATTCACGAGAACCTGTTCTGGGCATTTATCTACAATATTATCGGGATTCCGCTGGCGGCGGGTGTGTGGATTCCGCTCTTTGGCTGGCAGTTAAATCCCATGTTCGGGGCGGCGGCCATGAGCCTGTCCAGCTTTTGCGTGGTAACGAACGCCCTGCGGCTTAATTTTTTAAAAATCTATGATCCCAAGCGGGATTATAAGATAAAGAAAAAACGCGTTAAAAATTGCGGTCGCGTCACGGACGAGAACATCCCAAATGACGGCTGCATTATGAATGGCGCGGGAAAAAAAGAAAGCGAGGAAATGAAAATGACAAAGACAATGAACATTGAGGGAATGATGTGCGAGCACTGCGAGAACCGCGTGAAAAAGACTTTGGAGGCTATGCCTCAGGTGGATGAGGCGCAGGTGAGCCACGAAAAGGGAACGGCGGTCGTTACCCTGAACGCGGACGTATCGGACGAGGAGCTGAAAAAGGCAGTGGAGGAGCAGGACTACAAGGTGACTTCCATCGCGTGATGAAAGCAGAGAGCCACAGGGTCGTGTATTTTGCAGTGATGTGAAATACATGACCCTTTTGATATTAAAATCATAGAATAAATAATAAGAAATATATGCTTATAAACGGAGGTCTATATGAGCGTTTATCATTTTCTTGTGCTGGGATCCGAGCGCCGTCAGCGCTATCTCGCGGAGCTTTTGCGGGAGCGGGGGCATGCTGTGAAAGAAGCGGAGGAAAACCCGCCAGAGCACTACGACGCGGCGCTGCTCCCGGTTCCGGAGACAGGGAAATATCTGCGCGCGAATCTGGAAAATTTTCAGGCGAGGCAGAAAATCTACGGCTGCAATTTTCCCGTGGATCTGCTGGAGGAGTGCGGACGGAGGGGATTGTGCTGCATCGACTACATGAAGGCGGAGGGCGTCGCCAGCAAAAACGCCATTGCCACGGCGGAGGGCGCGATCGCGGAGGCGCTGAAGGGAGCCTGCGTCAGCATCCACGGCAGCCGGGCCTTGGTGGCGGGGTACGGGCGCTGCGGGGAGGTGCTGGCGGATAAGCTCCTCTCTTTGCGGGCGGAAGTGACCGCGTTAGACAGAAAGGGAGAAAAGCGGGCCAAAGCCGCCGCCCATGGCTGCCAGGTCCTCTCCTTTGAGGAGGCGCCGGAGGCGATGGGGCAGTTTGACTACATTTTTAACACGATTCCGGCCCCGGTGCTGACAGAATCCCTTCTCCGGCACATAAAAAAAGAGTCGGTCATCATTGACATCGCCTCGCGTCCGGGGGGAGTGGATTATTCCTACTGCGAAAAAAGGGGAATAAACGCCCGGCTGTGCCTGGGACTTCCCGGTAAATATGCACCAAAATCTGCCGCTCAAATATTATTGGAAGTAATAGAGAAAACAATAGCGGGCAGGTAGCGGAATATGAGCAAAGAGAAGGAGCGAACCGTTGGCTTTGCCATAACCGGTTCTTTTTGCACATACGAGAAAATCAAAGAGGTACTGAGACAGCTGGTAGAGCAGGGCGACCGCGTGATTCCCATTTTTTCGGATCAGGCCCAGAATATAAACAGCCGTTTTGGAAACGCCAGGGATTTCATCATCGAGGTCCAGCAGATCACGGGAGAGCACGGGATTTTTACAATCCAGGAGGCGGAGCCGATCGGGCCCAAGGCGCTT
This sequence comes from uncultured Lachnospiraceae bacterium, assembly GCA_947589175.1. GTDB lineage: Bacteria > Bacillota > Clostridia > Lachnospirales > Lachnospiraceae > Eubacterium_F. The sequence continues at coordinate 4,583 of CANPZR010000059.1, forward strand.
TTGGACATTCTGGTGATTGCCCCCTGTACGGGAAATACCCTGGCGAAACTCAGCCACGGAATCACCGATTCGCCGGTTCTGATGGCGGCGAAGGCGCACATGAGAAATGAGCGGCCCGTGGTCGTGGGCGTATCGACCAACGACGCGCTGGGCGCCAACCTGAAAAACATCGGGGAGCTGATGAATACGAAAAATATGTATTTTGTGCCCTTTGGACAGGACGACTGCGTGAAAAAGCCGAAATCGATGGTTGCCCACTGGGAGCTCGTAAGCGACACGGTCGCCGCGGCCCTGGAGGGCCGCCAGCTCCAGCCGGTCATACGATAAAATTATGGGTGTCCCTACAGCTGCAGGGACACCTTATATTTTTTCAGAAAATAATCAAACTGCAGAAGATAGGCGATCATCTGCGGCCCCGCCATGAGCTGGCCGTACCAGGGAGAGCCGTAATCTTTTGGGTTATCCAAAAACTGGTTCAGGGCGGGCATATTGAGAAGGGGGCGCAGGGGGCTTCCCGCGTCGGCCAGAGATTCCCTCAGCCGTCCGGCCAGAAGGTTTTCGTAGTACGGGTTATAGGTCTTGGGGTAGGGGCTTTTTCGGCGGAACAAAATCTCCTCCGGCAATAGCCCGCGGGACGCCTGCCGCAGAATATTTTTCACCACGCCGCCCTTCGCCTTCATCTCCCAGGGGATGTTAAAGACGTAGTCCACTAACTTCCGGTCGGCGAAGGGAACTCTTGCCTCCAGGCCGGAGTACATGCTGGTGCGGTCCATCCGGTTCAGAAGCGTCTGCATGAAAAAGCGGATGTTCAGATAGCCGATGCGCCGCCTGTTAGTCTCCGTCTCATTTTCCTCCGGCAGCACGTTGATTTCCCGGATGAAGCGGCAGTAGACGTCCTGCACATACTCCTCCATGCAAAGGCTTTCCGTCAGCTCCGTCGCCAGAAGGGCCTTTCGCGGAGCCAGGGAGGGCGTCCAGGGGAAGGTGCCGGAGCTTAGCATTTCCTCCCGGTGGAACCACGGATAGCCGCCGAACACCTCGTCGGCGCACTCGCCGGTGAGGACTACCTTGTGGGTGTGGCTCACCTCCTCGCAGAAGTGCTGGAGGGAGGAGTCGATATCCGCCATGCAGGGCAGGTCGTGGGCGTCCACGGAGCGGGTCAGAAGGTCGGCCTGCCTGTGATTGCCGCACTCCAGATAGTGGTGGTCGGATCCGAGGAAGGACACCATTTTTTCCACATAGGGACGGTCCTGGGAGGGCTGGAAGGAGTTGGCCTTAAAGTACTTGTCGTTTTCCTTGAAATCAAAGGAATACGTGGTCAGCGTCTCTCCCCTTTTTTTCAGCTCCGCCCCGCAGACTGCGGAGACCACGCTCGAATCCACCCCGCCGGAGAGGAAGGTGCATATCGGCACATCCGACACCATCTGCCGTCGGATGGCGTCCTGGATGAGAAAGGACGCCTTTTCCACCGTCTCCTCGTAGGAATCCGTGTGGGGACGGCTTATGAGACGGTAGTAGCGGGTGATTTTCCTGCCGTACCGGCTGCAGGTCATGTAGCTGCCGGGCAGCAGCTCGTAAAAATCCTTGAAAACGCCGCAGCCTGGCGAGCGGGCCGGTCCCAGGGACAAAATCTCGTTGAGGCCGTTTTTGTCTAACACTGCCTTTACTCCCGGATAGCACAGACAGCCCTTGGGCTCCGAGGCGAAGATGAGCGTGTCTTTGAGAGCGGTGTAGAACAGCGGTTTTACGCCAAAGCAGTCCCGGAACAGCGTCAGGATGTCGTGTCGCTCGTCGTAGATGGCAAAGGCGAAGATTCCGTCCACATCCTGAACGAAATCCGCCCCGAAGGTCATAAACGACAGCAGTAGAATTTCTGTGTCCGAGGTGGTCTGCCAGGAGACGTTTCGCGCCCTCAGCTTTTCTTTTAACTCATCCAGATTGTAGATTTCTCCATTGTACACGATGTGGTAGCCGAAGCCCTCCCGGTACTGGGACATGGGCTGCCGGCCGTTCTCCAGGTCAATGATCGACAGTCTTGTGTGGGCCAGGCCGCAGTGGTCCGTGAGCAGGGTTCCGCTGTCGTCCGGCCCCCGGTGCCGGAGGCTCTGCCTCATCTCGGACAAAATAGGGGCGTAATATTTTTTTTGCTCGGAAAAAGCCGCAGAGGGGCTGTAAAAACCGGAAATACCGCACATTTTCTTTACCTCCATTTCAAACGGACGATAACGGCAGCTATGCGCCATGGGACGAAGGAGCCGTTATGCGGGCGCCGCTTTGTACTGCTATCGTATGTGACAGAGGCGGAAAATATGATATCCGGGTCAAAAGCCATGCGTTTTATGAATGCATGAAAGAAAACCCTGTGATATTATGATATCGTAATAAGATCGGCGTAATAAGATCGTAATAAGATTGCTATTGATTCTTTTCAATTCATGCGCTATAATGTTTTCTTAGAAAAATGTGTTGAGAAGGAGGTACTTCATGAAAAGGAGATTGAAGCAGATTGCGGCCGTTGCCATGTCCGTGGTGATGCTTGCAGGCTGTGGGAAGAGCACGGCGGAGAAAGCTCAGGAGGCCAGGGAGGCTCAGGGGCTGACGGACGCCGATTTTACAGTGTCCTATGACGGGATAAAGACGGCGATGCTTCCGGGGGGCGCGTCCGTGCACGATCCGTCGATTCTTGAAACAGACGATGGTTACTATATTTACGGATCTCATATGGCGGCGGCCAAGTCGGAGGATCTTACGAAGTGGTCCACCGCGACGGAAGGCACGGGATATTCGTCGGGGAATCCGATTTTTGGCAAGCTGTATGACAGCAAGGATGGAGCGCTGCGCTTTACCGGGTGCGACAGCAGCGTGATCAAGACAGATGGAAGCGGCGGCGTCAGGATCTGGGCGCCGGACGTGAAGTACAGTGAGAAGGCGGGAGTGTACTATATGTACTTCTGCACTACGTCTTCCTTCTGCGCGTCCACGCTCTGCTATGCCACGGCGGACAGTCCCGACGGACCGTTCGAGTGGAAAGGGAACCTGATTTATTCCGGACTGAACGAGAACAACTATAAAGAGACGGATGTTCTGGATTACGTGACAGACGATTTTGCCAAGGAGCACTATTTCAACGGACCTACTTATGACAATAAGAAATATCCCAACGCGCTGGATCCGACGATTTTCTGGGATGCGGACGGCAGGATGTGGATGGTGTACGGCTCCTGGTCCGGCGGTATTTTCCTGTTAGAGATCGACGAGTCTACAGGACAGGTGATCCACCCGGAGGCGGACGAGGCCAACGGAGTAGACGCCTATTATGGAAAGCGCCTGCTGGGCGGCGGACACGTGGCAATCGAGGCTCCTTATATTGTATATGATAAGGATGCGGGATATTATTACCTCTATGTCTCCTACGGCAATCTGCAGAGGACCGGCGGATATCAGATCCGCGTGCTCCGCTCGGAGAAGCCGGACGGTCCCTATGTAGATATGGAGGGCAATACGCCTATCGAGGGCGGCAATCCTTCCTTCTTCGGACTGAAGCTCTCCGGCAACTACATGCTGCCGAGCCTGACGATGGCATACATGGCTACCGGTCACAACTCTGCCTTTATATCAAAAGACAATAAGCGCTACATCGTGTTCCATACCCGTTTTGAGAAAAAGGGAGAGTACCACCAGCCACGGGTTCACCAGTACTTTGTCAATGAAGAGGGATGGCCCTGCATGCTTCCCTACCAGACAGGGGGAGAGACCATTTCCGATTCGGGCTATGAGGCCGCGAAGATTGCCGGCGATTATTACGTGACCGATCAGGGCATGTCCATGGATGCTGAGATTCCGGATGTGGAGAAGTGGATCTTTACCGAGGACGGCTTCGTCTTTACTCAAAAGGAGACAGGTACCTGGGAGCAGACGAAGGACACCCCGTATGTCCATATCAATTTTGACCTTGACAGCGAGGAAAAGGAAGACAAGGATGAGGACCAGAAGAAGTACAGCGGCGTGTTCTGCGAGATGAATGACGAGGCGGGCACTCCGGTCATGACGTTCTCCCTGGTCGGTTCGAATGAAAGTGTATGGGGAGTTAAGTATGAGTAAGATTAAAGATTTCTTTTATGACCGGGAAAACCAGTACAAGGTAGATATCATCAAGGACGTCTTTTCGTGGATTGTCATTACGGCGCTGGCATTCGTCTACTGGATGGCGATGCTTCTGATCCTGTCTTTGGTGCTGCTCAGCGTATGGCATGTGAAGTTCGACCAGATCGTTGTCTATTCGCTGATCCTGATGGGGCTGTCTTCAGCGGCATACCTGATCTGGATTTTCCGGCGACGGGGCAAAGAAAAGGCAAGGGCAGAAAGAATAAGCAAAATGACCAGATAAAAAAACGGATCCGGGCTGAGGCTCGGATCCGTTTTTTATATCACAAGAACAGAGAGGGTTTATGTTAAAAAAGTGTCATTATGAGGCGGGGGGAATTGGGAAATATGTACAAAATATACGAAAACAGACAGGGGTTAGACCCTGTTTTTTATAAAAAATGCCAATAATTATACGGTATTCGTATTGACTTTTGTTCATATTCATAGTAATATTAAGAGTGCAAAAGTCTTTTAATTTTGCCTGCTGGATTCAATGTCCACAGATGAAATTGACAAAATAAATTGATAGGAGGATGTTATGCGGCGAAAAAACATGGCGAAAAAAATCAAAAAGACAATTGTGCTGGGATTGGCTGCCGCGCTGATTGCTGGTAGTGTAGGCCAGAAAGTCAGCGCCGAGCCGACGGATGACGCCGCGGATGTCTCGGAAGAGACGGATGCGGGACAGACGACGGGCGCGCAGGAGTATTCCAGTGAGCGTATCAGCAACAACTATACTCGGGTAAGTGCCAAGTATACGCTTTCGGATTATGCGGGCGAGGCAGTTTCCTATCCAATTGACAAGGCAGTGACAGGAGACGCAAAGAAGAAATTGACAGATGACACGAAGGAGTATTCCGGTTCTTCCAAAGTTCTGGATCTGACAGCAGGGGACGACGTAGAGCTTAAGATTGACGTTCCCGAGGACGGACTTTATATGCTGAACATGGATTACTATTCGTACGACGAGTCCATTCTCCCGGTATCCATGTCGATCAAGGTAGACGGCGAGTATCCGTTCTACGAGATCCGGAACCTCAAATATGAGACCACATGGAAGCTCAGCGATGAGCCGGTGAAGGACCGTTACGGCAAAGAAGTCGTTGCCGTTCCCGAGAAGGTATTCCAGTGGGAGACCAGGGGGATCGGCGATTCCAGCTACAGGTATTCCGACGACCTGAAGCTGGAGCTGAAAAAAGGAGTACATACCTTATCAATGAGCATCCAGGAAGGCAATTTCCTTCTTGGCAACATTACTCTGGCGCCGCCCGAGCAGGTGTCAAAGTATGTCAGCCCGGGAACGGCTGACGGGGACGCGCTCATTGAGGTGCAGGGCGAGAGTTTCTACACGACCAACGACTCTGCAATTCACGGGGTGACGGAGTACGACGCGGACGTCGAGCCCTACAGCGTGGGAGAGACGACGCTGAACACGCTGGATTCCGACTCGTTCAACGCGGCGGGACAGTCTGTTACCTATAAGTTTGACGTCGAGAAGGCCGGCAACTACATGATCGGCATGAATTACCGCCAGTCCGAGAAGACGGATTTCCCGGTATTTGTGGATGTGCTGGTGGATGGAAAGATTCCCAGCGACGCATTCCGCTCCTACTCCATGGCATACGGAGCGGGATATCAGAGGCACACGCTTTCCAACGAGGCGGATGAACCGCTGACGATTGCGCTTGAACCGGGCGAGCACACGCTGACCTACACGATCAGCATGGACAACATCCGCTATATTATGGAAGGAATTGACGAGATTTCCTCCGATGTAAACGATCTTTCCCTTGAAATTACCAAGGTTGCGGGTACCAACGCCGACAAGTACCGCGATTTGAGCCTTACCAGATACATTCCGGATCTGGAGGAGAGACTGAACAAGTACGCGGATGAGTTAGAGGAGCTAGAGCACAGCGCGGTCAAGTGGAGCAACAGTGATACCAACGTCGCTGTTATGTCCTCCATGCTGATTGCGGCCAAGCAGCTGCGCAGCCTGGCTGAGGACACGGACGAGATCCCCTACCGTATTGCGGAGCTGTCTACCAGCAGCAACTCGGTTATCCACTACCTGGCGCAGGCCATCGACGATCTTTTGGAGAACGATTTGGCCATCGACCGCATCTGGATTTACCAGAGCGGCGCCGAGCTGCCGAAGGAGACGGGATTCTTCGAGGGCGTGGGAAGAAACGTAAAGCGTTTTATTTCCTCCTTCACCGACAAGTCCTATTCGGCCAACGCGGGCGACAGGGAACACCTTCAGGTATGGGTAAACCGTTCCAATCAGTATATCCAGACGATGCAGAAGATGATCGACGAGGATTTCACGCCAAAGACGGGCATTCAGGTAGACATCAGCGTCATGCCCGACCAGAACAAGCTGGTGCTGGCCAACTCGGCGGGCAACGCGCCGGATGTGGCTACCGGAC
>CANPZR010000060.1 GCA_947589175.1 uncultured Lachnospiraceae bacterium
TGAAAAACGCCGATTTTCTTCTCCGGCGCGTACCGCTTCTGGTATTCCAGCGCCAGGTTCAGCAAGAGGCCGCTGTCCTTGCCCCCGGAGAAGGACACATAGATGTTGTCAAATTCCTCAAATATAAATTTCAGCCGGTCCATCAGGGCCTCGTACACGTCCTTTTCCTCGTAAATCCGCTTCATTGGTTTCCCTTCTTCGCAAAAGAACCGCTGCGCAGCGGTTCTTTTCATGTTGTATGTTCAGTTGTGCGTATGCTCCCGAATCAAATTCTCTTGAGGTACTCGCCGGTCCGGGTGTCGATCTGAATCTTGTCGCCCTGGTTGACGAAAATCGGCACGTTGACCTGAGCTCCCGTCTCCACGATGGCGGGCTTCGTTACATTTGTAGCGGTATCGCCTCTCACGCCCGGTTCCGTCTCCGTCACTTCCAGCTCCGCGAACATCGGGGGCTCGATAGCGAAGATGTTGCCCTTGTAGGATACCATCTTGACGTTGTCATTCTCTTTCACAAATTTCATGGACTCGCCCACCGCGTCCTGGGTCAGCGCGATCTGCTCAAATGTCTCGTTGTCCATGAAGTTGTACATCTCGCCGTCGTTGTACAGATACTGCATCTCTTTTTTATCAATATGAGCCTGCGGGTACTTCTCGGTCGGGCGGAAGGTCTTTTCCACTACGCCGCCGTCCACTACATTTTTCAGCTTGGTGCGCACAAACGCCGCTCCCTTTCCGGGCTTTACATGCTGAAATTCAATAATCTGATAGACAATCCCGTCAATCTCTATTGTCAGGCCGTTTCTGAATTCTCCTGCTGATATCATAGTTTCCTCTCTTTCCGTCGTCTACGCGACATAAATATCGTACACATCTTTTACCATTCTAGTATATTTAACAGCATTTTTCAAGTATTTCTTTTGCAATCGCTGAAACCATCTTGCGATCCGTGCTGACCCGCACCGTGGCCGCCCTCTCGTAAAAGGGCATCCTCTGCCCCATCAGTTTCTCTATGTACTCCACGGACATGTGTCCCCTCAGCAACGGACGATTGTCCGTGCCCCGCACCCTCTCGTAGACGGTCTCCGGCTTCGCCGTCAGAAGGACCACCTCTCCCAAGGCCTGGAGCTTTCTCACGTTGATCTCCCGGAGGACCATGCCGCCCCCGCAGGAGATGATGGAGGGCTTTAGCGTCCCCAGCTCGTCGATCATGGCCGTCTCCAAATCCCGGAAATACGCCTCTCCCTCTTTTTCAAAAATATCGGGAATGCTCTGCCCCTGGCTCTTTTCGATCCACGCGTCCGTGTCAATTTCCGCCCGGCGGCTGCGGCTGCTCAGCTCCTTGGCGATGGTGGACTTGCCCGCGCCCATAAATCCGATGAGAATGATGTGCTTCTTCCCGGCGTAAATCTTGTCGAATACCGGAATCATGTCCTCCACCGCGATCTGGCCGGGCGCCGAGGACTGTTCCCGCGCCCCAAAGGAGACGGACGAGCCGTACAGGCCCCCGTAGAGCCGACTCTTTTTCCCAAACTCCCCCATGGACATGGTAATAATCGGAAAATCCGGCTTCCGCTCCTTCACATCGGCGGTCATGGCGAGCAGCCGGTCCACATCCTCCGGCGTCTCCGGCATACAGGCAAATTTCCCGACGTCGTACCCCTCTCTCTCCGCCCGGTCAAACAGCGCCTCAAACTCCTGTTTCTCCGGCGTCTTTTGAAAATCGTGACAGGAGCCGATCAGCTTCGTAAAACCCGGATGCTCCCTGTGATAACGACAGACGGTCTCCGGCGCCTGGCGCACTTCGGCGTCCAGGTAATCTGTTAAATCTTGTTTTAATATATTGAGCAACAGCGCCTCGTAGTCAAACCGCCCCCCGTTGGGCTCTCCCCCCTCTGTTTCCGTGCGCAGCGTCACGATCAGCTTCTTATCTTTAAGAACCCGCTTCAGCTCCTCGATGACGCTCAGAATCTCCCGCTCATACCCGGCAAAAAAATCCACCCGCCACTCCGCCATCTCCACCGGCAGAGCGGCGATTTTCTTCGCCTCCTCCACGATCCCGTCCCGCGTAAATTCCACTATGGGCACACAGATGTCCGGCCGCATACATATCTCCTCCTGTTTCTTCTGCTTTTTCTGTTTCTTCTGCCTTTTCTATCTCAATCTATCTCTTTTGTCCTGATTCTGTCTTATTTTGAATTGTTAAATAATAATTTAATCATTATCCAACTCGATCAGCTCTTTCGGCGAATGGGTCAGATTCTCGCACCCGTCCTCCGTGATTGCCACCACGTCCTCAATGCGGACGCCGCCAAAATCCGCCACATAGATTCCCGGCTCCACCGTAATCACCATGCCGGGCCGGATCACCTGCTCCTCTTTGGTCGAAAAGCAGGGCGTCTCGTGAATCTCCAGCCCCACCGAATGTCCCAGGGAATGGCCGAAGCAGTCGCCGTACCCCGCCTCTTTTATCACGTCTCTGGCCACGGCGTCGATCTCCTTCCCCGTCAGGCCGGGCCGGATGGCCTCCAAAGCCTTCTTCTGGGCCCGCAGCACCGTCTCGTAGATTTCCCGCTGCCTCTCGTCCGCCCGTCCGAACACGACCGTCCGCGTCATGTCCGAGCAGTATCCCTGATACCGGCATCCAAAATCCAGCGTGAGAAAATCCCCCTTCTCGATCTTTTTGTCCGTGGGAACGGCGTGCGGCATGGCCGAGTGAATCCCGGAGGCGGCGATGGTGTCGAAGCTGAACCCCTCCGCCCCTTCTTCTTTCATATAAAATTCCAGGCGGGCCGCCGCCTGCTTCTCCGTCATGCCCGCGCGCAGCTCCGGAAGAAGCCTCGCGAACGCCCGGTCGCCGATGGCCTCCGCCCGCCGGATTTTCTCAATCTCCTCCGGCGACTTTACCGCCCGCAGCTCCGTCACCTGTTTTCCCAGAGGCTCCGGCTCCGCGGAGACCCCCGCCTCCAAAAGAGCCTTCTCCAGCCGGGCGTAATCGGCCACCGTCATGTACTCGTCCTCGATGCCGAAGCGCCCCGCGCCGTCCTCTCGCAGAAGCGCCGCCAGGACGTCGTAATACTGCCCGCCGTGCCAGTCCCGGATCTCAAAATCGGGACACTCCCGCCCCGCCGCCAGAGTGTAACGGGAATCCGTCACCACGACCTGCCGCCCGCGGGACAGATAGACGTAGCCCTCCCCCGCGAAACCGGCTATATGCCGCATATTGGCAGGATCCACAAGAAGCAGCGCCTCTACCTGGGCGGCGTGAAGTATTTTCTGCCAAATTTCTTTTTCCATCTCTGTCTCCCCTTTTCCGCCCGCATCTTGCAGCGGTATTCTCTCAAAACGATTTTTTCCAGAATCCGCTTTAACACGATCTGGAACTCCTCATGCTTATTGATGGGCTTCACCAGAAAATTTTTCATTCCGATGCGCTTGGCCCCGAAAATGTCCGTAAAGAGCTGGTCCCCTACAAAGACCGTGTTGTCCGGCCTTGTGTCCATCAGCTCCATGGCATAATAATAACCCTTTTTCGCCGGTTTATGCGCGTTGAACACCGTGTGGACGCCAATGTCCTCGTTGAACATATGCACCCGCTTCTTTTTGTTGTTGGAAATCAGGCAGCACTCGAAGCCTATTTTCTTCAAGCGCTCAAATAAGCTCTTGGCCTTTTCGCTGGCGCCCTCCCCGTGCTCCACCAGCGTGTTGTCGATGTCAAACAGGATGCCCCGGTAGCCGTCCCGATACAGCTTTTCGTAATTGATGGAATAGGTGGATCCCACCGTCTGATCGGGAAAAAATCGTTCAAACATAGGTCTTGTTCCTTTCCGCGGATATTGCCCCTCATTCCGGAGCGTTTATGTGATTATGCGCTCTTGCGCCTATTTTTCACACGATCCTCCTGCTATGGATTTCAAATGGGTGATGAACTGCTCCGCCACCCGGCCGGAATAGCCGCCGTTTCGTATGCTCCAGGCGTTGGCCTGCCGGAGAAGCTCCTCGTCGTCCAGGGCAATGTCCGGATTCTCCTTCGCCAGTCCCAGCACAATCGTGTCGAATTCCTTCTTCTGGGGACGGCTGAAGTTGATAGTGACGCCAAAGCGGGCCACGAGAGACAGCTTTTCCTGCATCGTATCCGAGCGGTGCAGCTCGTCGTCGGACATGTCGGAGCGGTCGCTCCACGTCTCGCGGATCAGATGGCGCCGGTTGGAGGTGGCGTAGATCAGCACATTGTCCGGCCGCACCTCCAGGCCCCCCTCGATCACCGCCTTTAAGTACTTGTACTCGATCTCAAATTCCTCAAAGGAGAGATCGTCCATATATATGATAAATTTGTAATTCCGGTTCTTGATCTGCTCGATAATCGCGGAGAGGTCCTGGAACTGGTGCTTGTACACCTCGATGAGCCGCAGGCCCTTCTCGTAGTACCGGTTTAAAATCGCCTTGATGCAGGTGGATTTTCCCGTGCCGCTGTCCCCGAACAGGAGGCAGTTGTTGGCCTTTCTCCCCTCCACGAATGCCTCCGTGTTCTCAATCAGCTGCTGCTTCTGCCGCTCGTAGCCGATGAGGTGGTCGAGCGTCACGTCGCTGGTGTGGGTAATCGGCGAGAGGAACATCTCCTCGCCCCGGTGAACCACCCGGAACGCTTTGTTGAGGCCGAAGCGCCCCACTCCGTACCGCCGGTAGAAATCCGTCACGATCTCAAAGAAATCATATCCGCTCTCCGCCTTGCAGAGCTTCTCCGCCAATTCCCGCACTTTCTCACTGACGCTCTTGTTATAGGTATTTTCCGCCTTGGCCATGGAGTGATAGTGAGTCAGTATGTCAAAGCAGTCAATTCCCAGCCGCTCCTCGATGTGGGAAAAATCGTAGTGGAACAGATAGTAAAAGCAGTCCATATCCTGGAGCACGATCTCATTGACGGTGGCGTCCTCCGAGGCCCCCACCGTCTCGCAGATGATGCTGAACGGATTTTCATCCGTCGCCAGAATATAGGCAATGTAGCACTGCCACAGGTTTTTGTCAAAGCCGTAGCGGGTAGCGAGCTCCAAGAGCCTGTACACCTGGCCGTAGGTCTCCTTCACCAGTTTCTCTGTAGGTATATCTCCCTTTTTCCGGTGCAACTTCTCCGTCACCTTGCTCAGCTTCATGAGAATGCTGTCCGGCTCGCCCTTTCCATACATAATAAGTCTGGCAATATACTGATACATGATAACCTCCATTTCTACATCTGTTCTAAATCAATACACTGGATATTATCCATATTTTCCGCCATGGCCGCCAGCTCCGACGTAAAGCCCTCTTTGGAAAACAGATAATAATAGTCCGCGTCTTTTCCCGTCTGCTCGATATCCTTCAAGAGCCGCTCGAAATCCTTCATATCCATTGGCTTTTTCCCCCACAGGCAATTTCCCACCAGCATCTCGCCCCCCTCGCTGCCGGCGATCAGCGGGATAAATCCGCTCTTGCCGTAAAGGCTTCCAAAATTGCCGAAGCGCACCGGCAGCCGTCCGAACCGGTTCATCAGTTCCATAAACTCCCGGCACACCTTGATATAAGCCCTTGACGCCACTTCGTCCAGCCGGTTCTTGATATAGCGGGCGTAGAACTCCTCCGGCTCCCACAGGCTCAGCTCGGATAAGTGGGGATAGACCAGCTTGTACCAGAAGTGAAGGAAGGAATCCGTGATTCCATACAGCCCCTTCTGGATGCTGTCGCTCTTATCCGGCTCATAGGAAAAAATCTTCTCCGCCACATCGATCTGAATCAGGTTTTTGATGTAGACGGAAATCTTGGCCCTGCTGAATCCGGTCCGGTTGTACAGATAATTCAGCTTGGGCTCGTCCTCTGCCAACACCGACAAAATAGTGTTGTAATAGGGCAGCTCGCGCAGGGACGTCTTCAAAAAACGCCCGGCCTCTTTGTGAAGAACGCCTGTCCCGCTGATCATAATGCGAATCAGGTTTTTCTTCACCGTCTCTCTCGGATTCCACAGCTCCAGATAGCTGGGAACCCCTCCCAGAATTCCGTAGATCAAAATACACTCCGCCGTAGTGCACTCCGGGAACCGATCCACCATTTCCACAAAAGTAAATTCTTTCAATTTTATAAAGCTGTCCAGCCGCCCCGCCAGCTCTCCCATATCCTCCACCATAGAATTTTCCACCCACTGGATGGAGGAGCTGGCAAAGAGGAACATCACCCTCCCGCGGGGCATCATGCCGGCAAATTCCGCAAACTCCTGGAAAAACGTCTTGTACCCTTTCTTTAGCAGATCAAATTCATCCAGAACAAAGCAAATCTTCCCGGTACTGCTCTTTAACTTTTCCTGAAGCTCCCGAATCTTGTCGGAGAGATAACGGCTCTGCTCCGCCTCGGACCACTCTCTGGCCTGATAGTAGACACAGGGCTTCCCCTTCACAAACTGCCGGATCAGAGCGGTCTTGCCCACGCCCTCTCTTCCATACAGCACAATCATATTATTTTCACCGGAGCGGTACTGCTTCTCCAACTGCGCCAGCTCCTTTTCCCGACCTACAAACAAAGGATCACACCCTTTCTCACATTTTATCCGGCGCCTCAAATCCCAGCAGGTCGATGCACTGCTCCAGCACCTGCTGCACAAGCGCGATCAGTCCCAGATACGAATTTCTCTTTTCCTCCCGCTCTTCCGAGAGAATCTTCGTCTCATGGTAAAAATGGTTGAATGCCTCCGACAGCTCGTAAATGTACTGGCAGATCTTGTGGGGCGCCATCTCCGCGTAGGCTGTCTCCATCATGTCCGCAAAACGGTTTAATGTCAGATAAACCTCTGTCTCGCTTCCGCCCTCCGGGGGAAGAAGAGGCGTTTTTTCGTCTATATCTCCGCCATTTTCTCTGTATTTATTTAATAAGGATTTAATTCTTACAATTGTGTACAAAATGTAGGGACCCGTATTGCCCTCAAAGGAGGCGAACCTCTCAATGTCAAATATATAGTCCTTGGAGGCCTGGTTGGAGAGATCCCCGTATTTGAGAGCCGCGAGCCCTACCTTCTCGGAAATGGCCCTCGCCTCCTCCTCCGAGTAGTCCCGGTTCTCCCGCATCTTGTTGTAGACTTCCTCGTTGATGGCCTCCCGCAGCGCCTGCAGCCGCAGCACGCCGCCGTCCCTTGTCTTAAACGGCTTTCCGTCCTTGCCGTTCATCGTGCCGAACCCGATGAAGTCCAGCTTGATGTCCGGGCTCGCGATTCCCGTCTTTTTCACCACCCGGAACACCTGGGTGAAGTGCATGGACTGGCGCTTGTCCACCACGTAAACGATCCGGTCGGGATGAAAGAGCTTCTCCCGCTCCACAATGGTGGCCAGGTCCGTCGTGGCGTACAGGGTGGCGCCGTTGCTCTTTACGATGATGCAGGGAGGAAGCTCCTTCTTGTCGCCCTCCTCCGTCACGTCTACCACCAGGGCTCCCTCGCTGATATAGGCGTATCCATCGTCTTTTAACTTTTGCACCATATCCGGAATATAGGCCTCTACATCGCTCTCCTTCTTCCAGAGATCAAAATCTACATTTAACTTTTCGTAGTTCTTTTTCAGATCCTCCACCGACACATTGAGGATGTGCTGCCACAGGGCCCGGCATCCCGGATCCCCTTTCTGGAGCCTCGCCGTAGCTTCCTCCGCCTCTTTCAAGTAGTCCTCATGGCCCGCTTCCTTTGAGTAGGCGCTGGCGTAGGGATAGATCTCCTCCAGATCGCCGATGTCAAAGGGAGGTTCCTTCGGGTACTCCCCGCTGAAATTCTCGTCAAAATACGGAAGCTCTGGCTGACGCCTTTTCAGCTCTGTGATAATCAGGCCGATGGGCAGTCCCCAGTCGCCCAGATGGGCGTCACCGATGACGATGTCCCCCATGAAGCGGCAGATTCGCTTGATGCTCTCGCCGATGATGGCCGGGCGCAGGTGCCCCACATGGAGAGGCTTGGCCACATTGGGTCCGCCGTAGTCAATCACTATGGTCTGCTGCCGCTCCGGCAGCTCCACGCCAAAGCGCTCCTCGGTTCTCATCTGAGCCGCCCGCTCCGCCAAAAAGGAGCCGCTGACCGTGATATTGATAAAGCCGGGATTCACCGCCTCGATCTTCTCAAAGACCGGGTCACTCTTTAGCTGCTCCACCACTTCTCCGGCAATGGCAATCGGGGCCTTTTTATACTCTTTGGCCGCCGCCATCGCGCCGTTGCACTGATACTGGCAGAGATCCGGCCGGTTGGACACGGAGATAAACCCGTACTTTCCATCGTATCCCGCCCTCTCAAATCCGGCGGCTGTCTTTTCCTTCAATACATCTACTGTCCTGTTCATAGTTCCTCCCTTTCCGAGCGAAACACCTTCGCTCCAGCGACTTGTCACAAAGAATCCGTGAATAAATGGCTCAACCGCTTTATTCGTTTATCATCTATTGTGAATCAGTTCTCAATATTTAAATTTAAATTTAATAAAATGTCGAAATAATTTTCAAAGGTTTTCCGGCAGCACAGGGGATTGTCGATAACGATGCCCGGAATCCTCGTGCCCACAATGGCGAATGCCATCGCCATCCGGTGGTCCTCATATGTCTGAATGACCACCTCGCGCTCCCCCGCAAGAACCTCCTCCGGGGCCGGGCTGATACAGAGCCCCGCCTCTCTCTCCTCACAGGGCACGCCCAGCCGGTTCAGTTCGGTCACAATGCCCCGGATCCGGTCGGACTCCTGTCCGCGGATATGCCTCACGCCGCGGATCTCCGTGACGCTCCCCGCAAAGGGCGCGACCGCCGCCAAAGTCATGGTCTGGTCCGAGCAGTCGCTCATGTCCGCCCGAATCCCGGTCAGCCTTCCATCCGCCGGGGCGGTCAGCCGTAGGCCCTCTTTCTCATCCCGCAGCCGGCACCCCATCTGCTCTAAAATCCGCAGAAACCGGATATCTCCCTGGGTGCTGTCAAAGTGGACGTGGCGCACCAGCGCCTGGCCGCCGTTTACCGCCGCCATCGCGTAAAAATAGCAGGCCGCCGACACGTCCGGCTCGATCTGGTACTCCCTTCCCGCGTAGCGCTGACCGGGCAGGATGACATAATCCTGTTCGCTTGTCTGCTCCATCTTCGCGCCGAACTCCTCCATCATCTTCATGGAAATCTTCACATAGGACTTCGCGTCCCGGTTCCCGGTGAGATGAATCCCAAATCCCCCCGGCTCCATGACGCCCGCGAGCAGAAGCGCGCTCAGAAACTGGCTGCTCTCGTCTATATTCAGATCGACCCCGCCGCAGTCCGTCCTCTCCCTCCCGCAGATCGCAAAGGGAAAGGAATAGGGCCGCTCCTGGTACAAAAACTTCGTCCCAAGCTGTTCCAGCGCGAGAAGAAGCGGCTTCATGGGCCTTTTCTTCATCTGCTCCGAGGCCGTCATCTCATAGCGGCCGCCGGACAGCGCCAGCATGGCCGTGAGAAACCGGGCGGCCGTTCCGGCGCTCCCCACATGGACTTTGACGCCGCTTTTGGGA
The DNA here is from genome assembly GCA_947589175.1 of uncultured Lachnospiraceae bacterium. Lineage (GTDB taxonomy): Bacteria > Bacillota > Clostridia > Lachnospirales > Lachnospiraceae > Eubacterium_F. The sequence continues at coordinate 9,506 of CANPZR010000060.1, forward strand.
ATCTTTTCCCCGGTCCCCCGAATCCGCACCTGTCTTTTCGCCTCGTCCACGGAAATCTCATATCCCAGCTCCCGCAGCGCCTGCATAAAAACCCGTGAATCGTCGCTGAACAGAACCCCCTTCAGCAGGCTCTCCCCGTGGGCCAGCGCCGCCAGCAAGAGCGCCCGGTTCGTAATGCTCTTGGACCCCGGAACGCTCACCTCTAGTTCCGGCCTTTTTCCAAAAGGCTTCATCCTGAACTGTTCCATGATACAGACATACCTCATTTCTGAAAAGCAATTATCTATTGTGAAATCGTGCAATCGAACTCATTCCCACAATATTCCTCTGATATATTTTTTATCTTAACATATTTTCTCTGTACAAACAAGGACGATTTAACAAAATGATACCGGGCCAAATGATAGGAAAGCTCAATTTTGCCCTTGATATCGCAACATGTTAAATTTGTTTTTTACCCATAAGAAATGGGCGGTCCCGAAAACGCGCCCAAATACAATCTCATATGTCCGGAATCTGCCAGTCCACCGGCTCCACTCCGTGTTCCATCAAAAAGTTATTGGCCTGGCTGAATGGCCTGCTGCCGAAAAATCCCCGGTGCGCCGAGAGGGGACTGGGGTGCGGCGCCTTCAAGATCAGGTGTTTGGGATTGTTCAGCATCCGTGCCTTCTCGCCCGCCGGTTTCCCCCACAGGATGTACACGATGGGGCGGTCCTGCTCGTTGACCTTTTTTATCGCCGCGTCGGTAAATTCCTCCCATCCCACGTTCCGATGGGACATCGGCTTGTGCGCCTGCACCGTGAGCACCGTGTTGAGCATCAGCACGCCCTGCTCCGCCCACGAGGTCAGATACCCATTGTTGGGAATCTTACAGCCCAGATCGTCGTGCAGCTCCTTGTAGATATTCACGAGCGACGGCGGTATCTCCACCTGGGGCTTTACCGAAAAACAGAGCCCGTGAGCCTGTCCCTCGCCGTGGTAGGGGTCCTGCCCCAATATCACTACCTTTACTTTTTCTAAGGGCGTCAGGTGAAACGCCGTGAAAATCTCATCGGATTTCGGATACACCGCCACCTTGCTGTACTGCTCTCTCACAAACAAGAAAAGCTTGCGGTAATATTCCTTGGAAAATTCGCCCTTCAGCGCCTTCTCCCACTCTCCTGTCAGTCCTGCCATAACTACCTCTCTATATCCGCACGCTGATGCCGCGCTCTCTCAAGTACTCCTTGAGATCCATAATCTCCAGCTCCTTAAAGTGGAACAGCGAAGCAGCCAGAACCGCGTCCGCCTTCCCCTCCGTCAGAGCGTCGTAAAAATGCTCCTTTGTTCCCGCTCCGCCGGAGGCAATCACCGGAATGCGGACATTTTCTGAAACTGTCCGTGTCAGCTCAATGTCATAGCCGTCCTTAGTCCCGTCGCAGTCCATGCTGGTAAGAAGAATCTCCCCCGCGCCCAGTCTCTCCGCTTCCATCGCCCACTCCACGGCGTCTTTTTTCATGTCCACGCGGCCGCCGTTCTTGTAAATCGTCCAGCCGTCTCCCTCGTCCCGCCGCCTAGCGTCAATCGCCACGACCACGCACTGGGAACCGAACTTGTCCGCCGCCTCCGAGACCAGAGACGGATTCAAAATCGC
>CANPZR010000061.1 GCA_947589175.1 uncultured Lachnospiraceae bacterium
AATACTATCTGCACCGGAATTATCAGAAGGAGTACGACGTGAACGGGCTTCCTTTTCTGGACGCCCACTGCGACGAGAACGACCCGAACCAGAATCTCATGGTGTATGGGCACCACATGAAAAGCGGCCTGATGTTTGCTCATCTGATGGACTTCCAGACCGAGGATTTTTACAAAAAACACAAGATTATTTATTTTGACACGCTGACCGAGGAGCGGGAGTACGAGGTGGTCGCGGCCTTTTATTCCCAGATTTTTAAAGAGGATCAGGACGTGTTCAAGTACTACAATTATCCGGGACCGCTGTCGGAGAAGCAGTTCAAGACCTATGTGAAAAATGTCAAAAAGCTGTCCCAGTACGACACCGGCATCACGCCGGAGTACGGCGACCAGCTCCTGACGCTGGTGACCTGCGCCTATCAGACGGAGGAGGGACGGTTCGTGGTAGTGGCGAGACGCAAGAAGTGAGGACAGGAGAAGGAAGGTGCTTATGGGAGACTGGCAGAGCAGACAGTGGGCAAAGCTGACGCCTCACGGGGAAAAACAATTTGAAGCGGATGAAAAGGGAGGCTTTCCCATCATTCACATGGACGATGATTTTTGCAGCATGCTGGGGTATGACCGGCAGGAGCTGACGATGCTGTGCCATGCCCGGATGTCCGAGTTAGTCTACTCGGAGGATTATGAGCAGTTCCGGGAGGAGATGCTCCGGGGGCTGGAGCAGGACGGGACGTATACCGTCAGGTACCGGATGCGCCATCGCAGCGGAGAGATGCTCTGGATCTGGGAGAGCGGCGAGTGGGAGCGGAACCTGCTGGGAAAGCGCACCGTGCGCAGTCTGGCAGTGGACACCAGCCAGGCGACGTCGTTCCGGCAGGACCGCGATATCATTTATGAGAACATCCCGGGCGGCGTGCTGAAAATTCTCATCAGCAGCAGCAACTTCTATGTGATCGACGCCAACGAGCGCGGCCTGCGGATGTTTCAGACGACCAGGGAGGAGTATGTGGGAAGCTCCGGTATGTTCACCATACTGGAGGACAGAGAGGGCCTTAAGAACCACATCATCCAGAGGGCCAAAAACGGCGCCAATATCGACTATGAGTTCCGCAGCCAGCAGGGCGTGGAGGGCGTCCGGTGGTTCCAGCTTTTGGGCCAGAAGTACGACGAGACGGAGGACGGATGCGAATACCTGTGTATTCTGATCGATATTACCGCAAGACATAAGACGATGCTGGATTTGGAGAGGGAGAAGCAGAGAAACCAGATTCTGGTGGGCATATCGGCCAGCTTCTGGTTCGACTACAATTATCCGGAGAAAAAGCTGAACATCCAGGGCGGCTCCAAGAGGGGGCGCTTTATTCCCTGCGTTCCCAAGGGAGATATGGACATTATGGAGCTGCTCCGGAAGGACAACTTCCTGCATCCGCTGGATATTCCCAAGGCGGAGAAGATGCTGCAGGAAAGCGACCGGGTGCAGGCAGACCTTCGGTTCAAGTCCATAAACCGCAATACCAGGGAGATTTCCTATCAGTGGTTCGAGGTGGAGGTGGGCAAGAGCTGGCGCGACGGAAAGCCGCTGCGCCTGCTCGGGAATATGCGCCACATCGAGGAGCGGGAGTGGGAGGAAAAGCGCCGGTACGATTTAAACCGCATCCTGCAGCTGCAGGCGGACAAATTATATGAGATGCTGCTGTGCATCCAGACTGAGACAGGAGAGCTAAACGGGTATTTCACGGAAGAAAAACCCTTTCACGAGGAATTTCCCCAGGCCAGCTACGATGATTTTATGAGGATGGCGGCGGAGGAGTATGTGCACCCGGAGGACCGGGAGCTGTATGAGTCCGCTATGAACCTGCCGCACATGATTGAGATTCTGAAATACAGCAAAAATGAAGAAATGCTGTTTGTGCGCACCCGGAAAAGGGGCGAGGAGTACCGCTACAAGTGCATCCGCTACAGCTATCTGGGCGACCGGACCGACTATATTCTGATCACGACGCAGGATATGCACAAGCTGCATGAGCGTCAGATCATGGCGGAGGACGCCAACCGGAAGATCCTGGCACACGCGCTGAAGGAGGAGCAGACGACGATGGAGGTGCGCCAGAACTTTTCCAGAATGATTGCCAGGGAGCTGCGTTCCCCGCTTAAGGTCGTGCGCCAGATTCTCCGCCAGGAGAGCTGGACCGAGGAGGAAAAGAAGAAAACCCACCGGGCGCTCTCCTATATCAACCGCGTCATCGACAACGTGACCACGTATGACAGCGTGGACAAGGGCGAGGTCCGGATTGAGAGGAAGAAGTTCGCGCTGGACGAGATGCTCTGGGAGGTTTTCAATAGCTGGCAGGATCGCCTGAAGGGTTCTAAGATGGAGTTAGAGTATCATCTGGATCTGAAATGGAGTGAGTATTACGGAGACGTCGGCAAGATTGCGCAGATCATGGACAACCTCATCAGTAATTGCCTGATTGCCACCGGAGGAGGCGGAAAAGTCATCGCCTGGGGCCGGGATATCGATCAGGGCGACGGGGAGAGCTGTCTTGTGTTGACGCTGGAAGATACGGGCGTAATGATAGAGGAGGGCTTTTTGGGCAGGCATTTTCAGCTGTCCAGTCTGGAGGAGCAGACGGCGTGGGATATCGGGGAGGAGTATCTGGGCACCAGCTTTTCCCTGATCGTGGCGAGAAAGCTGGTAGAGATTCTGGGCGGCGACATGAAGCTGTCCCGGAAAGGCACGGATATCAATGAGATCGAGATCCGGATTCCGCTGTTAAAATCCAGGAATCACCTGGCGGGAGCGGGGCATTCCGGGTCGGCGTTCCAGTGGAGCGGACCGGATTTCAGCGACTACTCGATTCTTGTGGTGGAGAATACCCGCCAGAGGGAAAAGCTGACGGCGCCGATGCTCCAGCTCAACGGAGCCAGGGTAGATATCGCCTACAGCGGCGGGGAGGCGCTGGCGCTGTGGAGCGGCTACCGGGAGGGAACCTTCGATCTGATCCTGTTAGTAGGCAACCCTGCGGACATGGATTACCTGGAATTCGCGGAGGCGCTTCGGCGGCAGGAGAGGCCGGGAGAGGATGTGCCGATTTTTGTGTCCATAGAGGGAGGCGGCCAGGACACCGTGCAGGAGGGAATGAAAGTGGGAATCAACGCGTTCCTCAGCGTGCCCCTGGAGCTGAGGCGGCTGAAGATTCTGCTGGATATGTACAAAAAGGCCGTCTGATTTTGTCATTTTGTCGGATGTGATGAAAAGCGGATTGAAAAGGCATGTCTTTTTGTCAGATATGACAAAATTGAAATCGGGCACTTGACATTTTTCTTAGATGAAGTATAATGGGTGTATCGAAAGCAAAGGCGCTTCGCAGTTTACTGCGAGGCGCTTTTTCTGTTTCAGGAGACTGCCTACGGGCTTGCAGGAATCTATTCCGGGACGGAGTGCTTTCCGAATAAAATGATTGGAGGAATGTTTATGACAGAGGAAATTATGACAGCATTAAACGATCAGGTATTCGGGGTCTGGTTTCTGATCGGAGCTGCGCTGGTGTTCTGGATGCAGGCCGGATTCGCCATGGTGGAGGCCGGATTCACGAGAGCGAAGAACACCGGTAACATCATTATGAAGAACCTGATGGATTTCTGTATCGGTACCGTGATGTTCATCCTCATCGGTTTCGGACTGCTGTTAGGAGAAGACCTGTTAGGATTTATCGGAAAGCCGGGATTTGACATTTTCACAAGCTATGCCAATTTCGACTGGTCCAATTTCGTGTTCAACCTGGTATTCTGCGCTACGACGGCGACCATCGTCTCCGGCGCCATGGCAGAGAGAACGAAGTTCTTGTCCTATTGTATTTATTCCGCAGTGATCTCGGCGCTGATCTATCCGATCGAGGCGCACTGGATCTGGGGCGGCGGCTGGCTCTCCCAGCTCGGATTCCACGACTTTGCGGGATCCTGCGCCATCCACATGGTAGGCGGTATTTCCGCTCTGGTGGGCGCTAAGATATTAGGACCCCGTATCGGAAAGTTTACGAAGAATAAAGAGGGAAAGATTACAAAGGTCAACGCCTTCCCCGGCCACAACCTGACGATCGGCGCCTTGGGCGTGTTTATCCTGTGGCTGGGCTGGTATGGATTTAACGGCGCTGCCGCAACCAGCGTAGAGCAGTTGGGATCCATTTTCCTGACGACGACGGTCGCTCCGGCGGTGGCAACGGTCGTGTGCATGATCTTTACATGGCTCAAGTACGGCAAGCCGGATGTTTCCATGTGTCTGAACGCCTCTCTGGCAGGCCTTGTGGCCATCACGGCTCCCTGTGACGTCACAGACGCGTTCGGCTCGATCTGCATCGGCGCTGTCGCAGGCCTTTTGGTAGTATTCGGCGTATGGCTGTTGGACTACAAGCTCCGGGTAGACGATCCGGTGGGTGCTGTTGCGGTTCACATGATGAACGGTATCTGGGGTACGATTGCGACTGGTCTGTTCGCCACTCCGTCGGCTCCGGGCTACAGCCTGGCAGATTCCGCCGGAAACCAGCTGGCCGGATTGTTCTACGGCGGCGGCTTCAAGCTCCTGGGACTGCAGCTGTTGGGCGTTCTGTCCGTAGCAGCGTGGACCTTTGTGACAATCACGATCGTGTTCTTTATCATTAAGGCGCTCGTGGGACTGCGCGTTACCGAGGAGGAGGAGATCGTCGGACTGGACAGCATGGAGCACGGCCTGAAGTCCGCGTATGCCGGATTCCTCACGACGGTGGACGGCGTCAGCGGCATCAGCACCGATGGAATGGGCGCTGTCGTAAAGAGCATGGAATACGACAAGTCGGCGGCTCCAAAGGCTTCGGTCAACGACGCCGTGCCGGTACAGGTATTGCAGGGAGAGGGCAATGTGGCGTCCGACGTCCGGCTCTCCAAGGTATCGATTGTATGTAAGCAGAGCAAGTTTGAGGATCTGAAGGAGGCGCTGAACGCCATCGGCGTATCGGGCATCACCGTGACACAGGTTCTGGGATGCGGTACGCAGAAGGGAACCGCCGAGTATTACCGCGGCGTTCCGGTCGAGTTTACGCTGCTTCCGAAGATCAAGGTAGAAGTCATTGTCAGCGCGGTTCCGGTAGCGAAGGTAGTCGAGGCAGCCAAGAGCGCCCTCTACACCGGACATATCGGAGACGGAAAGATCTTCGTTTACGATGTGGCGGAGGTCATCAAGGTCAGAACGGGCGAGACGGGTTACGACGCGCTGCAGGATGACAACTGATCATACGGGATTGGATCAAACATTTTGCGAAATATATAGCAGATTACATATAAAATTTTTTCCAGGAAAATCCGGGGCGCATGCTCCGGATTTTCTTTACTTGCTTTTTGGGGCGGATCCATTGCATTGGAGGCGGCGTTGCGCGCATGCTCCGGATTTTCCTTACTTGCTTTTTGGGGCGTATTCATGTATCATGGTAAGTAGAGAAAATCGCAGGGCGTTTATTTGGTTTTATGTGGACAGACAGGAGGGAGAAGGGTCATGAAGATTTCGACCAAGGGAAGATACGCGCTTCGCTTTATGCTGGAGCTGGCGCTCAACGATACGGAAAAGCCCGTGCGCATCCGGGACGTGGCGGAGCGGCAGGGGATATCGGACAAATATCTGGAGCAGATTATTTCCGTGCTGAATAAAGGCGGTTTTGTCCGAAGCATGCGGGGCCCTCAGGGGGGATATCTGCTGGCAAAGAGGCCGGAGGAGTACACCGTGGGGATGATTCTGCGGCTCACGGAGGGGAGCATGGCGCCGGTGGACTGTGTGGACGGCGCGGGGAAGAATTGTCCCAAGGCGGACGAGTGCGTGACCACGATTGTCTGGCAGAAGATCAACGATGCGGTGAACGGCGTGATCGACCACATTACGCTGGCGGATTTGGTGGACTGGCAGCTTGTGAAGAACGGGGAGTACAATATTTGAGGGAAGGATTAAAAAAACATATAAAAAAGAACTGGAGGTATGAGGGACGCTATGATTCAATTAAAGAGACCGCCCATGGGGTGGAACAGCTATGATTACTATGACACGGCCGTGACGGAGGAGCAGGTGAAGGCCAACGCGGACTACATGGCGAAGTATCTGAAGGATTTCGGCTGGGAGTATGTGGTGGTGGATATTGAGTGGTATGCCCACGACGCCGGGAGCCAGCGGGATGTGTATCAGTACATACCGTTCTGGAAGGTGGAGATGGACGAGTATTCCAGGCTTCTCCCGTGCCCGGACCGGTTCCCGTCGGCGGCAGGGGGGAAGGGATTTAAGCCCCTGGCGGATTATGTGCACGATCTGGGACTGAAATTCGGCATTCACATCATGCGGGGGATTCCCAGGGAGGCGGCGCACAACCACGGAAAGCTCCTGGGGACGGACCGCACGGCCAACGAGATCGCCGATCCCTACGGCATCTGCCCGTGGAACCCGGATATGTATGGCGTGATTCCCGGCCGGGAGGGAGCCCAGGAATATTATGATTCCCTGATGCAGCTGTACGCGGAGTGGGGCGTGAACTTTATCAAGTGCGACGATATATGCCGCCTGGACGCCTCTACGGCCAAGGAGGAGATTGCCATGATTCACGAGGCCATCGGAAAGACCGGCCGGGAGATCGTGCTGAGCCTGTCGCCGGGACCGGCGCTTGTGGAGCTGGCGGATTATTATTATGAAAATGCCGAGATGTGGCGTATTACGGATGATTTCTGGGATAGCTGGAAGGCGCTCCGGGATATGTTCGACCGCTGCCGGAACTGGCAGGAGCATGTGAGAGACGGGGGCTTTCCGGACTGCGACATGTTGCCGCTGGGCTGGGTCGGCAAGGGCTTTGCCGACGAGCGTGTGACTGGCTTTACGAAGGACGAGCAGCGCACGATGATGACGCTCTGGTGCCTGTTCCGCTCGCCGCTGATGTTAGGCGCGGAGCTGACGAAGCTGGACGCTTGGACGATGGGGCTTTTGACCAATCAAAGGGTGCTGTCCCTTCTGGACAATTCCATGGACGCCAGAGAGAACAGCCGGGACGACGACGTGATTACCTGGACGGCCTCGGACAAGGAGGACGAGTCGGCGTATCTCGCCATTTTCAATATCTCGGAGGAGACGATTGAGGTGATGCCGGAGGATTACGGCTTGTTCGGTGAGGCGGAGGATCTCTGGAGCGGCGCGAGGGTGACGGGCAAGACGTTCCTCAAGATTCCCTCCCACGGCTGCGTCCTGTTGAAATCCATGTAATTAATGTGAGAAGAACTGAAAGTTCTTTGGATCGCTCACAAATAGCATTGATGTACAGAGCAAAAACAGTTACGTTGATTTTTGCTTGTACTTTCGTCGTGGCGCGACGGAATAGAAAGATAGGTGATTCATGTGATCATAAGAAAAAAACAATTCCGTTCCCGGCTTATGGCGGCGGGAATGAGGGCGCTTTGCGGCGTGCTCTGCGCCATTTTCTGCGGCGCGCTCTGCATTGGGCCGGCGGAGCCGCCTGTGGCGCGGGCCCACGGGACGACGGACGCCGTCATAGAGAAGAGCGACTTGACCGACACGCCGCCGACGGACTACAAGATCAATCCGGCGACGCAGGGAGACGCGAAGGACAAAAAATATAACGACTATTTTTTGAAAGAGGATCTTCAGACGATTTCCATACAGATCGATGAGAACAATCTGAACTACCTGTTTCAGAACGCGGCGGACAAGCCCACGGTCATGGCGGAATCGGTGAAGGTGGGCGACCAGGAATTCGGCTATGTGGGGCTTAGGACCAAGGGAAATTATACCCTGAGCCACACGGTGACGGATTACGCGGAGAGCGATCGGTTTTCCTTCGCCCTCAATTTTGGGAAATATATCACGGAGGAGAAGTACGGCGAGGAGCAGACATTTTTCGGCTGCGACAAGATCAGCCTGAACAATTTCTTTTTTGACAATTCCATGATGAAGGAATACTGTTCTATGAAGCTAATGACGGAGATGGGCCTGCCGGCTCCCCAGTACGGGCTGGCGAAGGTCTACATCAACGACCGGTATTACGGCGTGTATTTTATGGTGGAGTCCATGGAGCGCTCCATCATCAAGCAGTACAAAAACGCCAAGGGGAGCGACGTCAGCAAGTATCTGACCAAGCCTGAGGACACCACTCTTAAGTACGACGACGCCATGGACAAATATCTCACGGAGGACGGTTCCTTTGATTTGAGCTCCGTGCTGAAACGGGACGCGGACGGCACATATACCGCCACCGGGCTTCTGGCTAAGCAGGGGGATTTGTGGGAGTATGACGAGGACACGTTACAGGATGTGGCGGAGCTTCTCCCCGACGTCCTTTCCTGGCAGAAAAAGCTGACGGGGCTCAGCGAGGGAAAGGATTTTTCCGGCGGCGACATAGACGTCAACAGCGAGGCGTACCTGGAGCTTCTGGAGCAGATCATGGATGTAGACGAGGTGGTTCGGTATTTCGCGGCCAGCAGCTTTCTGGTGCAGATGGACAATATGTTCGTGGAACAGCACAATTTCGGGCTGTATATCGACGGGGACGGGAAATGCATGATCGTGCCCTGGGACTACGACCTGAGCTTTGGGTGCTATTTTCCCAGCACGGCGGAGGCCACCGCGAATTTCAATCTGGATACCATGTACAAGACGGACGGCGCGGGTTTTGCCATCGGGCTGAACAATGAATACGCCGCGGGGTACGAGGACTATCCCCTTTTCCACGTGATTTTTCAGAACAAGAAGCTGATGGAGAAATACCACCAGTACATGAAGGACTGCGCGAAGGTGGCGGCCCTGGGCGGAGAGATCTATTCGGGAAAGACATTCCCGCCGGGATTTTTCCACGCCAGCATAGCGGGCATACAGGAGAAGTTGATCGAGGCGGCCTCTGAAAAACTGGCGGACAACGTGTACTATGTGAATCACCAGCAGCAGCCCCTGGGAGTCCGGGCGGCGCTGCCGAATCTGTCCAAGATCGTCGCCATGCGCTCTGTCGGGGTGCTGCTGCAGACGGAGGGAGCGGACGCTCTCGTGACGGGACAGGGATGTCTTCTGGAGACGCTGGGGAACGCCATGCCGGGACCGGTGACGGCGCAGGGGAAGCTCGCCGCTGTGGACGCGGCCACCGGCATTTTTACAATAGGAAACTACGGGAGCACCTGGTCGAACCGCGCGCCGGAGCTTATGGTCAGCGCGCCGGGCGAAGGGGACGCCGATTACAAGATGGCCGAGGAGGCGCTGGGATCGGAGGGAAATCTGACCGTGTACGAGATATCGGACAAGGCCAAATCCACCGATGGATATACCCTGTACATCCCCTTTGAATCGGCCGAGGAGGCGGCGAAAATCTCCGTATTCCGCTGCGATTCAGGCGGCCTGGAAAAGCGGGAGGCGCAGACGGAGGATAATTTCGTGGTTCTGCGGGAAGATGCGCTGGGGTGCTTTGCCTTCATAGACAATCCCGACGCCGAGGCGTCAGCGGTCAGCCGGCCCGGTGCGTTCTACGGCCTGTGGATTCTGGCCGGGGCAATCGCGGTAATCGCGGTCCTGTGCATTTTTATCAAAAAAAGAAAATCTTTGAAAAAGTCATAGCGGGGACGATCAACGTTTTCCTGCGGAAATGAGGAAATTATGGATATTACGAAACAGATTGCGGAAGAATTGCAGATCAAGCCGTGGCAGGTGGAGGCGGTCGTCAAGCTGATCGACGAGGGCTGCACCATACCCTTTATAGCGAGATACCGAAAGGAGCAGCACGGCACGCTGAACGACGAGCAGCTGCGGAATCTGGACGAGCGGCTGACCTACCTGCGGAATCTGGAGGACCGCAAGGCCACCGTCTTAGCAAGCATTGAGGAGCAGGGCAAGCTGACGGAGGAGCTGAAAGAGCAGATTCTGGCGGCTAAGACGCAGGTGGTGTTAGAGGATCTGTACCGGCCCTACCGCCCCAAGCGGCGCACGAGGGCGACCATCGCCAGGGAAAAGGGTCTGGAGGGACTGGCCAATATCCTTCTTTTGCAGATGACCGGACAGCCTCTTGAAAAGGAGGCGGAGGCCTTTATCAGCGAGGAAAAGGGCGTGGCTACGGCGGAGGAGGCCATTCAGGGAGCCATGGACATTCTGGCGGAGTCGGTGGCCGACGAGGCGGACGTCCGCATTGCCATACGCAGGACGACTACGGAGCAGGGCGTACTCCGCTCCGTCGCCAAGGATCCGGAGGAAAAGACGGTCTATGAAAATTACTATGACTTTGAGAGCCGCGTCTCCAAGCTGTCGGGCTATCAGGTGCTGGCAATCAACCGGGGTGAAAAGGAAAAGGTCCTGACGGTAAAAATCGAGGCGCCGGAGGAGGATCTGCTCCGCTATCTGGGGAAAAAATTTATCACGCGGGACAATCCGAACACCACCGGATACATGACCCAGATGCTGGAGGACAGCTACAAGAGGCTGATCGCGCCCGCCATTGAGAGGGAGATCCGGAACGAGCTGACCGAGCGGGCGGAGGACGGCGCGATCCGGGTATTCGGAAAGAACCTGGAGCAGCTTCTGATGCAGCCGCCGATTACGGGGAAGGTGGTTCTGGGCTGGGATCCGGCGTTCCGCACCGGCTGCAAGCTGGCCGTGGTGGACGAGACGGGGAAGGTGCTGGACACGATTGTGGTATATCCCACCGAGCCCCAGAAAAAGGTGGCTGAGACAAAGAAAATCGTGAAATCCATGATTGAAAAATATAACATAAGCCTTATTTCCGTGGGAAACGGCACGGCTTCCCGGGAGTCGGAGCTGGTGATTGCGGACATGCTGAAGGAGCTGGGAAAGCCGGTGCAGTACATCATTACCAATGAGGCGGGCGCCTCCGTGTACTCGGCCAGCAAGCTGGCCACCGAGGAGTTTCCGCAGTTTGACGTGGGGCAGAGAAGCGCCGTCTCCATTGCCAG
>CANPZR010000062.1 GCA_947589175.1 uncultured Lachnospiraceae bacterium
TGCAGAAGCTGGGCGCCTTTGAATCTGTGCTCAATGGATTTCTTCGCAGGAGCAATGTCGATGTTTATGTGACGGGCCGTAATTCTAAATTTTTGTCGAAGGACATACTGACCGAGTTTGAAGGCAGGGGAGATGAAATCCATGTGCTCCCCTTGTCTTTTTCGGAATATTATGCCTTTAAGCAGGGGGATAAAAGTCAGGCGTATGACGATTATTCGGTGTACGGCGGACTTCCGGCAGCGGCTCTTATGGCGACGGAAGAACAAAAGACAAATTACCTGATTTCCCAGATGAAGAATGTGTACCTTCGAGATATCATAATCCGATACTCGGTGCAGGACGAAACGGCGCTTTCGGAAGTAATTGATGTAATTGCATCAGGCATCTCCACACTTACAAATCCGAGAAAAATTGCAAGCACGATGAATTCAGTTCATGGGACGGCTACTTGTGACGCAACGGTAGATCGATATATTGGGTATGCGGAAGACGCTTTTTTGATTAACCGTGTAAAGAGATATAATGTCAAAGGAAGAAAATATATCGGCACGTCTTATAAAATATATTTTGAAGATGAGGCGGATGCTATGCCGAATGGATTATCTGTCAGTATGGGGGAAATCAAGGCTGATTATCTTACGAGGAAACTGACAGAAGCTTTCGTGGATAAGGTTCTTGTCTGTCTAGGACAAACGATAGAGATACGGTGGATATTTAAGAAGTGATGAAGCGTTGGGGTGTTTGAGGATATCCCAATTATTTTATCTGCCCACAGAATTACTTTTGACCCTGTGGGCATCGTTTTTATGCAACAAGCCGACGGATATTCTTGACGATAGAAGGCTTTCCGGCAGCAATTCCTATGATGGAGAGACTGAGTAGACCGAAGATAACAATGCCCTGCCATACTTCCTGATTATGGCGATTATAATTCTGATCCAGGGCATCAAGTTTTTCCTTCGTGGTCATATCGTCAGCTTCTTCGATGAGCCTTGCTTTAAGATCATATTTTTCTTTAGAAGTGTGATAAAGGCAATCGGTTGCCTTATTCATACGGTCAGTCACGAATTTGATGCTGGATTCTGTGAGGTTGACGGATACCTGGTTTTCAACACAATTGATGTTTGGCATGGATTAATACCTCTTCTTTCTGTAAGCTTTAGGTTTCAGCAGATAAAGGGACTTGATATCTGCTGTTGTTTCTGCTATCATAATACCAGACAATAATGTCTGTTACAACTGACAATAATGATCAATAATGTCCGGAGCAAGAGGATGGCAAACAAAAAAACAGAGAAGGTTCAAATAAACAGAGATTGTTTTTTGAGAATAATTAGAGAAAAAGGATATACGGTTGAAAGCCTTGGGAAAGTACCGGAAATAGATAGAAGCGGCAAAACGATACAGAGATGTCTGACATCAGGAGAGATGCAGCCGGATCTTCTGGACCGTATTGGTCATTTCCTTAATGTGGATCCAACTTATCTATCTGGAGAATATGACCGCAGATTTGAAGAAATGAAGGGCTCGTTAAAGAGTCCGGAACTGACTCACTGTCTATGGATGAAGACTGATAGATTTCCGTATTCCAAGCATGAGACAGAGAATATTGATTATGCAGAGTATCTGTTAAATACTCTGCTTATCAATAATATTTCAAAGGAACAGTTCCTGGCATTGGATCCAAAGAAGCGGAGGTCGCTGCAGTTTGATATCGGCATGGCGCTTCATACAGTAATAAAGCAGTATTTCGATGTTGATTCTCGTGGGTTGGAGATTGATATGGGGATGACAGCGGAGGGACTTATACTGCTGATGGGGGACTGGATCAAAGATTAACTGGACATCAAAAAGAAGAGGATTGGGATATATGCCTAGAAAAAGTAAAAATACATTTAATGTTCATAATGACATAATAACAATTATGAGAGAAGAGGGGATCAGCTAACGCTCACCACATATAGGAGCGATTATTATGATGAAATAATATCACATGATTTATTGTTGAGCATATGAATAATAACCATATGGATTGTAGAATATGCAATCTTGAGTTTATGAAAGGAAATCGAATTGCTCATACGCTATAGTTGTCTTGGATGCTGAAGTGATATTAACACAGTATGATCAGGGCTGGGAGGCTCCCGGAGAAAAAACTTGAAAAAATTTGTATCACAGAGTTGACACGAGCGGAATCCGGAAAGAACTATTTCATGTTGTTTCTGTCACAGAAAATCCGTAGAAAGTTTTCGGGTTCGCCTACAAGTGGGATGCGGCGACGGTCAGCAATATTACAGTTGATGATTTGGACAAGGAGAGCTTTTATATATTTCAATTTGTAAATGGAAGGATGAGTTGATAAGATAAATACATCTTTTTTATAACGGAATCAAAGAAATTTTAATTTCGGCGAGAAATAAAGTCTATCAAACAGCTAATTTTGCAATGGTTGAGGCTTACTGGAATATTGAAAAATCAATCATTGAAGAACAAGGCGGAAACAAGTAAGGAGATTAGTTCCTATGGAGATATTTGATAACATTACCAAAGTAGTACGGGACGACCTAAAAGAAAGGATAAAACCCAGAAGCAAAGTATCCATCGCGGCGGCCTGCTTTTCTATGTATGCGTATAAAGAACTGAAAAACCAGTTAGATAAGGTGGATGAGTTCCGTTTTATTTTCACGTCTCCGACTTTCATAAAAGAAAAGGATGAGAAGCAAAAGAGAGAGTTTTACATTCCGCGTCTCAGTCGTGAGAATAGTTTGTATGGTACTGAATTTGAAATTAAACTGCGTAATGAAATGACGCAGAAGGCCATCGCAAAAGAGTGTGCTGAGTGGATTCGGAAAAAGGCAACGTTTAAGTCCAATGTTACCGGTGAGAATATGGGCGGATTTATGACTGTAAATTCTCCTGCCGAACAGACAGCGTACATGCCCATCAATGGATTTACGACCGTGGATATCGGATGTGAGCGCGGAAATAACAGTTATAATATGGTGAACAGCATGGAGGCTCCATTCGCCATACAGTATATGCAGTTGTTTGATTCGCTGTGGAATGATAAAGAAAAGATGCAGGATGTAACGGAGAAGATTATCTCTAATATCAGCACGGCATATAATGAAAATTCTCCGGAATTTATTTATTTTATGACATTGTATAATGTATTCAGTGAGTTTCTAGATGATATTTCTGAGGATGTCCTGCCGAATGAAGCGACAGGCTTTAAGCAGAGTAAGATATGGGACATGTTGTATGATTTCCAGCGAGATGCGGTGCTTGCGATTATCAATAAACTGGAAAAGTATAATGGCTGCATACTGGCAGACAGCGTAGGCTTGGGAAAGACGTTTACGGCTCTGGCGGTTATTAAATATTACGAAAATCGAAACAAGACAGTCCTTGTTCTCTGTCCGAAAAAGCTTTCTGAAAACTGGAATACATACAAGGATAACTATGTCAATAATCCGATTGCTTCTGACCGGTTGAATTATGATGTTCTGTTCCATACGGATCTGTCACGTAACAGTGGTGTTTCTAATGGACTTGATCTGGAGCGCCTAAACTGGGGTAACTACGACTTGGTCGTAATCGACGAATCGCATAATTTTCGCAATGGCGCCGGCACACATGCGAACACGCAGGAGAACCGATATGTGAAGTTGATGGATAAGGTGATTCGTACTGGCGTAAAGACAAAAGTGCTGATGCTTTCAGCCACTCCGGTCAACAATCGATTCACTGACCTGAAAAATCAACTTGCTATTGCTTATGAGGGAGATTCAGAGTTTATCAATGAAAAACTGGATACAAAGAAGCCGATTGACGAGATCTTCCGCCAGGCGCAGAAGGCTTTCAATGTATGGAGTAAATTGGAACCGGAAAAGAGGACGACGGATGCTCTGCTCAGGACACTTGATTTTGATTTCTTTGAAGTGCTGGATAGTGTAACGATTGCAAGATCCAGACGGCATATAGAGAAGTATTACAATACAGAAAAGATTGGCAAATTCCCAGAGCGACTGAAGCCAATCTCAAAGCGGCCAAGCCTGACAGATTTGAATAATGCAATCAACTATAATCAGATTTACGAGCAGCTGATGCAGCTGACGCTTTGCATTTACACGCCGTCAAATTATATATTTCCGAGTAAATTGTCGAAGTATGTGGACTTGACTCACAATAAAGGGAATAACCTTACGCAGAGAGGGCGTGAGCAGGGAATCCAGAGGCTGATGAGCATCAACCTTTTGAAGCGCCTGGAAAGCTCTGTGTATTCTTTTAACCTTACGTTAAGCAGGATTCGGGACTTTATACAGAAAACGATTGACGCCATTACACAGTTTGAACAGTATGGCGGAGCCGATCTGGATATGTATGAGGCTAACGAAAACGATTTTGATATGGAAGATGGGAACACAGATTTCTTCACAGTGGGTAAGAAAGTGAAGATTGATATTGCTGATATGGATTATAAAACCTGGCGCACGGAACTTCAGCAGGATGCTGACACATTGGAGCTTCTTACGCTCATGGTAGAGGATATTACGCCTGAGCATGATTTGAAATTACAGTCGCTGTTGCGGCTCATGGATGATAAAATGACGAATCCTATCAATGAGGGAAATAAAAAGATACTGATTTTCTCTGCTTTTTCTGATACGGCGGAATATTTGTATGATCAGGTGGCCGGATATATGCAAAAGAACTATGGACTGCACACAGCGGTTATCACAGGAAACATTGACGGCAGAACGACGATTAAGGGATTAAAGGCAACGCTGAATAATGTGCTGACATGTTTCTCTCCCATATCGAAAGGCAGAGATGTTCTTATGCCGGGAAGCACAGAGGAAATAGATGTTTTGATTGCCACAGATTGTATCTCCGAAGGACAAAATCTGCAGGATTGTGATTATTTAGTCAATTATGATATTCATTGGAATCCGGTCCGAATTATTCAGCGGTTTGGTCGGATAGATCGTATTGGCAGCAGGAATCAGTATATTCAACTTGTGAATTTCTGGCCGGATATGACGCTGGACGACTATATTAACTTGAAATCCCGTGTTGAGACCAGGATGAAAATTTCTATCATGACTTCGACGGGTGACGATGACCTTATCAATCCTGAAGAAAAGGGCGATCTGGAATACCGTAAGCAACAGCTAAAACGGCTTCAGGATGAAGTGGTGGATATCGAGGATATGTCCACGGGCATTTCCATCATGGATCTGGGGCTTAATGAATTCCGGCTTGATCTGCTTGAATACATAAAGACTCATGGGGATCTGGCTAAGAAGCCGAAAGGACTTCATGCTGTGGTATCTGCCACGGAAGAAAATCCGGAAGGCGTGATTTTTGTTCTGCGGAATATCAATAACAATATGAATATTGATAACCAGAACCGGATTCATCCGTTCTATATGGTTTATGTCGGAATTGATGGAGAGGTAGTCTGTGACTATCTGAATCCGAAGAAGCTTCTTGATACAGTTAGGTTGCTTTGCCGTGGGGAATCTGAGCCTGTATGGGAGCTTTGTGAGAAGTTTAATAGAGAAACGGATGATGGACGCGACATGGCGGATGTATCACAGCTTCTTTCAGATGCAATCAACTCCATCATTGATGTAAAGGAAGAGAGCGACATTGACAGTCTGTTCTCCGCAGGAGGTACTTCCGCACTGATGTCAGAGATTAAAGGATTGGATGATTTTGAATTAATTTGTTTTCTGGTTGTGAAATGAGGTGACAAATTTGATTGAATTGCCTAAAAGCACAGAGTTTAACAGACGAATACCGAAACAGAAGTTTTATGAGAACCTGACAGTATCGCCTGCACTAAAGAGGATATTCATAGATCAGATTAAAGTAATTTATTGGAGAAATAAAATCGCTCCGACAACAATGAATCTGGCAGCTGGAGAGACGGTTACGGAGATTGAATTGTTTGAAATCAAGCTAAATGAGCCAAAATTGGATGAATCCGTTCTTCGCCAGATTGATAAAGAGATACCCTATCATATCGTTTTCTTGCTGGAATATGAGGGCAAATATCAAGCGTGGACGGCGTATAAAGAAGCAGCGATTTCCGGTAACAATGCTTTTAAGGTAGGAAACTACTATCATACGGACTGGCTGGAGGAATCGGAACTCCCGTTAAAGGTGGATGGTTTGAATGTCGATATAGTATATGAGAATTTTGTTCGGCAGATTGCTGGGGATGTGTTGCAGACGGAAAAACAAGAAAGCCTTAAGAATTCTGTTGAGCGAGATAATCAGAGACAGGAGTTGCGAAAACAGCTTGCTGCTTTGCAAAAGAAGATTCGTAAGGAAAAACAGCTAAATCGACAGATAGAACTAAATGTGGAATTAAAGAAACTTAGAAAGCAGGTGGAAGAATTATGAATAAATTGAACATTACTTTTGAACATTGTTTTGGAATTGAGAATTTAATATACGAATTTGATTTCTCAACAGGGAATGTTTTTTCTATTTATGCACGTAATGGTTTAATGAAAACTTCATTTGCAAATACATTTCAGCTTTTACAACAGAGTAATGAGAATAAAATATGCGATAAAATATTTGGTTATAATGGAACTGCTACAGTTAAGATAGATGAAAATACTATTCGTGGAGATCAAATATTTGTTATAAAATCATATGAGAGTTTTTATGAGTCGGATATTTCCACTTTGTTAATAAATGATGAGATACAAAGAACTTTACAAGATACATTTAATGCACGTACAAGATTCCTAAAACGTTTGGAAGAAATGTCAGGATTGAAAATTAAAAAGACTTATCAAGGGAGAATCGTATATGAATTGGAGCCAAAGATTGTAGAAGATTTTGCGTTTGAGGAAAATAGCATACTTTTGAATTTAGCTTCATTGGAAACCTATATTCCTGAAGTGCAATTTACAGATGTTCAATACAGTTCAATTTTTGATCCGGCGGTTATTAAAAAGATTTGTGATCCCGAATTTCAAGCGGGGATAAATGATTTTATTTCTGCTTCTAATGAAGTATATGAATCTTTTCCGTATCTTGAAAAAGGTTATTTGACTTTGCCAAAGCTGAAAGATTT
The DNA here is from genome assembly GCA_947589175.1 of uncultured Lachnospiraceae bacterium. Taxonomy (GTDB): domain Bacteria; phylum Bacillota; class Clostridia; order Lachnospirales; family Lachnospiraceae; genus Eubacterium_F. Next base: position 7,100 of record CANPZR010000062.1, read on the forward strand.
AAAAAAAGCATTGGATAAAGACTCTTTTTTTGTCAAAGACAATTATATTATTTTATCAGGGGAAGATGCTGTCCATGATATTGCAGTTCTTAATGAACATATATCAGCAATTGAAACTTGGATACGACAGTTACCGTCCTATCAAAAAATTGAAAAATTATTAAGTGATACAAAAGGAACTATTTTGAAGGACATTATTGAAACTCATCCGGAAATGATAGAATATCTTTCATTAGATAAACTGGACACGCTTAGAAAATCTTTATGGATTTCATATATTAGAGCCAATGAGGCGCTGTTTTTTGAACTTTGTGAAAAATATCGTTGTTTTTCTGATGCTATAGATGCTGTTCAAATGGATGACACGCCGTGGAAACATGCATTAGATATTTTTAATCAGCGGTTCTCTGTTCCATTTTCAATGTCTGTAGCTAATTTAAAGGGGGCTATTATTGGTGAAAGTGTTCCCCAAGTTGAATTTACATTTAAAAATGGAACAGATAGTAAAACAATAGATCGTAGTAAACTTGAAGAATTGAACACGTTAAGTCAAGGTGAAAAACGTGCTCTGTATTTGCTCAATATTATTTTTGATATCGAACGGATTAAGACTACTGGACAGGAGATAGTAATGATTGTTGATGATATAGCAGATTCATTCGATTATAAAAATAAATATGCCATTATTGAATATCTATATGAACTGGCTCAAGAACCAAATTTCTATATGTTGCTACTAACTCACAATTTTGATTTTCATAGAACGGTATCAAGCCGTCTTGGTCTAAAACGTTCAAATAGATTGGTGGCAAATTTAAATAATGATACACTATCACTAAAAGAAGAATATTACCAGAATCAGCCATTTGAGTACTGGAGGAATAATCTGAATGAAAAACATATTTTGGCATTAATTCCTTTTGTTCGTAACTTGATTGAATATGGTACGGATCGTGACATTTGCCAAACAGGTAGTGATTTTATTTATCTCACTTCGCTATTACATGAGAAGGCAAATTCTCATACAATAACATTTGCTGATATAGAACCTTTATATCAGAACTATATGGGAGTTACGAATTTTGGTACAGTAATTACTCCAACTGATTCTGTCCTTAGGAAGCTTTATTTTATTTGCGATAGTATTACTGCTATGGATACAGAATTGGAGAATAAAATTATTCTTGCAATTGGAGTACGTCATAAAGCAGAGGAATTTATGCTTCTCCAAATTAGGACATACGGCGGTCAACTAAATTGGCGAGATAGAAGGAACAATGTAATCGTAACAAGTACGGAGTTCCTTAACTATGTTGAAAATACAAGTAATCAAACGAGAGAACTGTTGAATGGATATCAGCAATTTGGTGTAAATGATAAGATTTCTATTTTAAATGAAGTCAGCATTATGACCCCAGAGCATATTCATATAAATTCATTTATGTATGAACCTTTGTTAGATATGGACATCACAGAACTTCTTGGGTTATATCAACGGGTAAAGACATTATAGTAGGTAAAATATATCAGGAGGGAAAAATATGGACAAGATGAAAATGGAATCAATAGATTTAACTACTCAGAATGTGGAGAAAATTGGTGCACTGTTTCCAAACTGTATTACGGAAACCATTAACGAGAATGGCACCCCCAAGAAAGCTATTAACTTTGAACTTTTGCGTCAGATTTTGTCAAAGGATGTGCTTGATGGCGATGAAGCTTATGAATTTACATGGGTTGGGAAGAAAGCGTCTATTGTTGAAGCTAATAGGCCCATTCGTAAAACACTCCGTCCTTGTACGGAAGGCAGTGTGAACTGGGACGATACGGAAAATCTCTATATTGAAGGAGATAATTTAGAGGTTTTAAAGTTATTACAGGAGAGCTATCTAGGTAAGGTGAAGATGATCTATATAGATCCGCCATACAACACGGGTAACGATTTTATTTATGCAGATAATTTTACTCGCTCTCAGGAGGTAGAAAATGAGCAAATGGGAATGTACGATGAGAATGAAAATCGCCTGTTTAAAAATACGAATACAAATGGACGGTTTCATTCGGATTGGTGTAGTATGATTTATCCTCGTTTGATGTTGGCAAGAAATTTGTTGAGTGACGATGGGGTTGTTTTTATAAGTATTGATGATAATGAAGTGCAAAATCTTATTAAGTGCTGCAGTGAGGTGTTTGGAGAAAACAATTTTGTGGCACAAATACCGTGGAGAAAACGAACTGCTAAATCAGATGTTCCATTTGGCATTTCTCAAGATTACGAATTTATAATTTGTTTTGCAAAATCCAGTAGGTATTTTGCAAGTGTTGAAGGGAAAGGACGAAAATATTATGAAACACCTGATTTTGTCGGAAGACCGTGGAGGGTGCATGATTTAACAAAACAGACTACTGCCAGTGAAAGACCAAATAGTTTTTTTTCAATCGTCAATCCTAAAACTAATGAAGAATATCCAGCGAATCCCAATCGCACTTGGGCGATTACGGAAGAAACATTCAGAACATATTATGAAGAAAATCGAATCGTTTTTCCGGGTGACTATGATTTCTTGAATATAAAGAGGCCGGTTTTACGATATTGGAAGGAAGATGATATAAAAAAAGCTGGAGATAGATTTGGGCGAGTTGCCGTAAGTACAAAATTACCAGATAACACTGGCATGTCGCAGGATGGAACAAAAGAAATAATGGATTTATTGGGTGCAAAAGTCTTTAGTTTTCCCAAACCCTCTGAATTGATTAAATATTTGATTTCAACGTCTACTGAAAGTGATAATTTAATTCTTGACTTTTTTTCTGGTTCTGCTACTACCGCCCATGCGGTAATGCAGCTAAACGCTGAAGACGGTGACGCATTGCGGGGGGGTACAACAGGACACCGAAAATTCATTATGGTGCAATTGCCTGAACCTTGTGATGAAAAAAGCGAAGCATATAAGGCTGGCTACAAAAACATTTGCGAGATAGGAAAGGAACGTATCCGCCGTGCAGCGAAGAAAATTGCTGCGGAGCATCCGGATGCTGATTTTGATGGAGGTTTCCGTGTATTCAAGTTGGACGAATCCAACATGAACGACGTATATTATGCCGCGGGAGATTACACGCAGAATATGCTGTCCATGATGGAGAGCAATATTAAGTCGGATCGTACTTCATTGGATTTGCTTTTTGGCTGTTTGCTGGAGTGGGGACTTCCCTTATCCTTGCCGTACACCTCAGAGCAGATAGATGGCTGCACGGTGCATAACTATAATGACGGTGATTTGATTGCATGTTTTGATGAGAATGTTCCGGATTCTGTAATTAAGGAGATTGCCCGGCGTCAGCCGCTCCGTGCTGTTTTTCGAGATAGTAGTTTTAACGGCAGTCCTGCAAAAATCAATGTAGGCGAAATTTTCAAAATGTTGGCGCCGGATACAAGAGTAAAAGTAATCTAAATGTTACAGATCAAATTGGCGAAACAGTGTTTAGCCAATTTGAAAATCTGCCTGCAGTCAGCACTGGCAGGGAGTTTTTCCTAAGCTGATTGCATTATTTGAAACGGATGCGGATTGACAATGTGGATGAGCGGCATTTTTATGAGATTGAATCCGTGAAAAATGATTAGAAGATGGAGGCGAGACTTCATGAAAATACAGTACAAGCATCAAAAATTTCAGGCGGATGCGGCGAAAGCTGTTGTAGATGTTTTTGCGGGACAGCCTTATTTGACACCAACCTATATGATGGACAGAGGTTCCGGCTATTTACAGCGGAGCTTGGCAGATGACGTTAATTTTACTGGATGGAGCAA
>CANPZR010000063.1 GCA_947589175.1 uncultured Lachnospiraceae bacterium
CGGTAAGTAACGTATGATTTCGGCAAGGAATAGGTCTTGTCGATGTCGGTCTGCCCGATCAGCTTGTAGATGTCGGGAAAGTCGGCGGCAAGCCTGTCCAGTTTCCGCATTACCGCCTTATCTCTGGTGTAGACAGTGGCGGTCTGTTCTTCGGCATTGTAATTGACTACGGTTTCCTGCTCATATCTTGATAATGGTGTCATAGTGTCCTCCTTGTGGTGTATCTGTAAATCCTTTCGATTACTGATATGATTGATTGATAGATTGATATTGACTGACAGGACAGACAGGATATAGCTATGCCACATAATGAATATAAAATATAATGCCACTTATAAACGTAATCATTATGCCACATATGAATATAATTCTACTGCCACATATGACATAGAGCCTGCCGCTGCCCTCTCAATCTTCCCCTGCCCCTGTTGTGGCATTTTAATTTGAGTTTGTCCGATAACTGCCGTCAAAACTGAAAACTGCACTCCCCCTTTCCTGACATTCCCCTACCGTCCAAGATGCGGATATGTTTTCCCCGATAATTACCGAACGATTTGGACGAAAAAAGGACTGCTGACTGCAATCCCTTTTTCATTCTGGTATTCAATTTTTCCGTTGTGCCTGACATTACTGAATAGCGGAAAGCCTTGATTTTACTGCATTTTTTGATGTTGCGTCTGGCACGTCCTTCTTCGGACGGACGCCAAGGCACATCAAGGTGGTGTAAGGCAATCAGTCTATCCTGCACGTTTGTACCCGCCCCCATTTTCTGCGTTGAACCCAATAAAAAACGAACCTGCCCGCTTCTCACTTTCCCGAACAGCTCCGCTTTCCTTGTTTCCGTATTCGCATCATGTATAAATGCTATTTCATTCTCCGGCACTCCTTTCTCCACTAACTTGTTTCTTATGTCCTCATAGACGTTGAATGTTCCATCTCCCTTTGGCGTTGACAAATCACAGAAAATTATTTGTGCCGATTTCTGCTCTTTTGTCTGTTCCCATATCTCAAACGCCTTTTCCACGCAGGTACTCGCCTTTGAATTTTCATTATCAGGCAGCATATCATTGATGAGCCGCTGATCCAGTGCCAGTTTTCTTCCATCATTTGTGATTTTCAGCATATTGTCTACCGTTGCGTCCACTTTTCTGTCACGAACAGCTTCCGCACGTTCTGCCAGTGACGCCACCATATCCTGCTGATACTCGCTCGGTTTCAATACCACATTTTCATACTCCGCATCCGGCACTGGCAGCTTTAACATATCCGGTGTCTGAATGTCGGCACTTTCTTTGAAAAGCGAGATAAGCTCCGGCAGATTAAAGAATTTTGCAAACCTTGTCTTTGCCCGGTAGCCTGTCCCCTCCGGTGCTAATTCTATGGCGGTCTGCGTTTCCCCAAAAGAGGACGCCCAACTGTCGAAGTGCCCCAAGCCTAACTTTTGCAGAGTGCCATACTGGAGATAGCGCATATTGGTGTAAAGCTCCGTCATGCTATTGCTGATTGGCGTTCCTGTGGCAAAAGTAACGCCTTTCCCGCCCGTTAGTTCGTCCAAATACTGGCACTTTGCAAACATATCCGAGGACTTCTGTGCCTCTGTCTGTGCAATGCCCGCCACGTTCCGCATTTTTGTGTATAGGAACAAATTTTTGTAATAATGGCTTTCATCAACAAATAGACGGTCTACACCAAGCTGCTCAAAAGTTACTACATTGTCTTTCCTTGATGTGTCATTCAGCTTTTCAAGCCTTGTTGAGAGTGACTTCCTTGTTTTCTCCATCTGCTTTATGGTATAGCGTTCCCCGTTGTCAGCCTTTGCCTGCTCAATGGCAAGTTCAATCTCACTGATCTGTCGCTCAATCATCGCCTGCTGTCGTTCCATTGAAAGCGGAATTTTCTCGAATTGAGAATGACCTATTATAACTGCATCATAATCGCCCGTTGCAATGCGGGAACAGAATTTTTTTCTGTTGGCAGGCTCAAAATCCTTTTTGGTTGCCGCAAGAATATTTGCACCGGGATAAAGCCGCAGGAAGTCACTTGCCCACTGTTCCGTTAGATGATTGGGAACAACAAACAGACTTTTCTGGCATAAGCCTAACCGCTTGCTTTCCATAGCCGCCGCTGTCATTTCAAATGTTTTGCCCGCCCCGACACAGTGCGCCAGCAACGTATTATCGCCATATAAAACGTGTGCGACTGCGTTTTTCTGGTGTGGTTTCAGCTCAATGTCCGGTGTCATGCCGGGGAATTTCAAATGCGCCCCGTCATACTCCCTCGGTCTTGTGGAATTAAAGAGCTTGTTGTATTTCCCCACCAAGTCCTGTCTGCGCTCCGGGTCACGAAATATCCAGTCCTTAAAGGCTTCCCTTATGGTGTCCTGTTTCTGCGCCGCAAGCGTGGTTTCCTTTTTGTTCAGGACTCTCTTTTCCTTTCCATCTTCCTCTATGGTGTCATATACCCGGCTGTCCTTTAGGTTCAGCGAATCCTCTAAAATCTGGTAGGCGTTCCTGCGGCTCGTTCCATAGGTCATGTTCACAAGGGCATTTCCGTAATCCGCATTTTTGCCCTTTACGTTCCACTGCCCCGTCACGTCCGAGAACTGTATGCCAACAATATTTTTATCAAACAAGTGCTGCGGCGTTTCAAATGTGTCACGCATGAAATCCTCAAGATACTCCGGCTTTACCCATGTTGCACCGATGCGCACCTCAATCTCTGATGCATCAAGCTCCTTCGGCTGTACCTGTGTGAGAGCCTGCACGTTTACAGCAAACTCCGGGTGGTTCTCCGCATAGACTTTTGCTGTTTCCAGCTTATCCCTTACGTTGCCGCTTAAATACTCGTCCGCTGTTTCCCATCTGTCCGTTACGGGATTTTTGAAGATTACCCCCGCCAGTTCCTCTGTTATTTTGCCAAGCATTTTTCCGTAGGCTTCCCCGTCCATGTAATCTTGATCGCCCATGAGCAGGTCAGCCATATAATCAAGGTCAACTTTTGCTTTTTCAGCCAGCGACACCGCAAGGGCTTCGGTTGCTGTATCAACACTCGTGACAACCTCCGCTTTCTTGATTGTGCGCTTTGTGAACATATCTGCCTTGCCCTTAAACTTTCCTTCCTCGTCCGTCTTTTCAAGAGAACATAAAAGACAATAGCTGCTGTCCTGATTGAATGCCCGCTTGTTTGTCTGGGAGTTGATAAGACCATATTTCTTGGTAAAATCATCATAAAGCTCATTTAATTCTGTCTGCTTGTTTCTGATGATGTTGTCCGGATATTCCTCAAGCTGCACCCTGATTAGCTCCTGCGTACAATCCCTTATGCCTACCATGCCCTTAATCCTCTCAAGCATGGAATCTTTCATGTCTACGGGCTTCATAACGGAATTTTCACGATAGTAAACCTTATCGTCCACAAGGGCATAACTATAATTCTTCACATCAGGGTCTGCCGGAATGGTCTGGTCTGCAAGGTCATCGGCAAGCTCATCAAGCTCCGCCACCTCAATTTCCCCCTCAATATGGCTTATGGCTTCTGCAAGCTGCTCCGCAAAGGGTCTTGTTGTATCGGGCTGGCAGGTGCTTTCCATGCCATAGGGACCGGAAACCATTTCCATTTTCCCCACGATCATTTCCGGGTGTTCGGCAAAATAGCTGTTCATGGCGATACCATTCTCATCTTCCGAAAGATGTACCCATTCCGGTTCTATATCCATAACCCGGTCACGCTTCTTCAAAAACAGAATATCGGAAGTGACTTCCGTTCCCGCATTTTCCTTAAAAGCAGTATTCGGCAGTCTGACCGCCCCTAAAAGCTCTGCCCTCTGTGCTAAATATTTTCTTACTTCAGGGCTTTTCTTGTCCATTGTTCCCTTGCTTGTCACAAAGGCAACCACCCCGCCCGGACGCACTTTGTCTAAGGTCTTTGCAAAAAAATAATCATGTATCAGGAAGTTATGTCTGTCATACGGTTTGTCTGCCACCTTGTACTGACCGAATGGCACATTTCCCACCGCCACGTCAAAGAAGTCGTTAGGGTAATCCGTCTTTTCAAAGCCGGATATTTTAATGTCAGCTTTTGGATAGAGCTGCCTTGCAATCCTTCCTGTAATCCCGTCAAGCTCAACGCCATACAGCCTGCTGTCCTGCATTTTTTCCGGCAGCATACCAAAGAAGTTCCCGATGCCCATTGCAGGCTCCAGTACATTCCCCTTTTCAAAACCCATGTTCTCTAAGGCTTCATAAATGCTGCGGATAATGACGGGGCTTGTGTAATGGGCATTTAAGGTACTCTCCCTTGCGGAAGCGTACTCCTGCTCTGATAACAGATTTTTTAATTCCTGATATTCCCCCGCCCATGCGCTTTTGCTCCCGTCAAAGGCATCGGCAAGACCGCCCCAGCCGACATACTGTGATAAAATCTTTTGTTCCTCCGGTGTGGCGGTACGGTTCTCACCCTCAATCTTCTCTAAAGTGCGGATTGCTTCAATGTTTCTCTTAAATTTCTCTTTAGGCGAAAAGCCTGCGTTCGCCTTTTCTGTATCAACTCCGGGAGTATCGTCTGTGATATGGAAATTGACAGCCCCGGACTTGTCAATCTCCGGCTCTTTCTCCGGTTCTGCGTGTTCCGGTTCCCCAAAGTGCATTTTTTCTATGACAATATCATAGGGAAACCCATTTTTATCTCCCGGATAAATAGTTGATTCCGTGGCTTTTTGCGGCTCCGGCTGAATATTTTCTGTTTCCTCTGCTAAAAGACGCTCAAAGTTCTCCCTGCTTTCTGCCCGGAAGATCGGGTAAAGCAGTTTCGGGTCACGGAGCTGCACTTCCATGTCGGAAATATTTTCAATGATAAACTCCGTCCCCTCAATGGTCACGGTATCGCCAACTTTATAATCTGGCTTAGTTTCCGGTTCTGGTTCGGACTTCTGGACATCATGTCCAGAAGTGTCCTGCTCTGCTCCTGCCTTTGCACGTTCCGCATACGCCCACTCTGCCGCTTCCTGCCTGTCGGTTTCCTTTTCAACCTGTTCAAGATATTCCCCGGCTTCTTCCCGTGTCGCAAAGGTATGTACCGTTCCGTCAATGTCATGGTAATACTCATCACGGATATCGTCCCAAATGGCAAAATCTTCTCCCGGAGCAAAGGCATCGCTTGTTTCTGTGACAGAAAATCTCTTGTACGGTTCAACTTCATTTTCTTTTGCGGTTTTTTCTGCAAAGGCAAGCATGGCATCCACTTCTTTGTCCGCTTCGCCATTCTCCAGCTTTTCACGGACTGCGGCGGCATCAATATCCGGGAAATCATCACTTCCCTCAAAGCGTGAGAATACCTCTGCTTCATGGCGGTCTATGTCCCTCATGGCTTCGATGTCAATGTAATCGTCCTCTATTTCCGCCCTGTCCGGCTTGTGGTCATACTCAAAATGCGTATTCCCATTTACCTCTGCATAGAAGAAGTCGCTGTCCTCTACGGAATTGCCAAGCACATATACATCATCGCCGGACTTCCATTCATCTGTCTTTATGCACTCCTGCCCGTCAATGGAAATGGTTTCCTTCCCTGCCTGCTCCCTTTTATATTCACTCTGTTTCTGCATAGAGCGTGATACCATCTCATCATATCCAATCACATCAATCAGATCGGCATGGGTATCTATGTACTCCTGCGCCAGTTCACGATTGATAAAAAAGCGGCTGTGTTCCGGGTACGGTACAAGCAGTCCGTCCTCTCCCGGTGTCACAAGGCGGTAACGCACACCCTCCCTTCCATCAGCATAATGATGTGTGTAAAAACCTATCCCCGGCTCTGAAAAATCTTCTGACGATTCCAGCGCAACTGTGGTTTTCTCCACTTCTTCTACATCAACAGCAGCAAATTCTATGGCATAATCTTCCCCACTTTCCTTTGCCCCGTCCAGTGTTTCCGAAACAGAAACCGGGCTTGCGCCTGTATCGTGGGTATCATATAAGGCATACCCCTCTGCTTCTTTGTCAATCCAGAGAAATTCCCCATTAGGCAGCTTTGCGCTCCACTCCGTAGGCTGTCCGTTATCGTCATCAGCTTCATGTACGATATGCCAATCTAATTCCCCCTCGGAAATATCATTCTGTTCCGGCTCCTGCACCTGCTCTGCTTCTGCCTGTGCCGCAAGCACCTTTTCATGTTCAATATATCTTCTTGTCTGGTTGATAAAGCCATTCAGTATTGCAGGGTGGGAAGATGCCACGATATCCCGGCTTTCATACATTGCATAAGGCTCAATGGATTTTGCCCATTCCTTATTTTCCGGGGATATTCTTTCCTCCTGCCTGCGGTGCATGACGGAGTTTGCAAGCACATAGCTGACACGCTCAATACCATATTCCTTTATGACGCCCTCCGCTGTTCCTTTGGGCAGACGGTATCCGTCAAAGTTCTCAGCAATAGCCCTGTCAATGGCATCTTTGCAGGAAACTTTTGTGTCACGCTCCATTTTTGCCTGTGCCTTTTCAAGCTCTTTCTGCGCCTGTTCCTCTTTATATTCCGCATAGGCTTCCTTTGCCGCCGGAGATAAATACTTATCTTCCTGAATGAGCTTGCGGATACGTTTCTCCACCACTTTCCAAGACAAAAGGACTTTTGTGTATGGTTCCATGATGCTGCCTTTTTCCAGCCTGATTCCTTTCCCGTCATGATCCTCATAACTGTGGTCAGTTCCGGCAAGCGCATGGGTGCTGCCGCCTGTTCCGTACTCCTTTTTCAGAAAAGCCGCCGCTTCCTTGCTGTCATGCCCCTCCATGAAATAATCATAGATACGGAAAGAGCCATGATGATAACCACTCCCTCTGCCGAGCCTGTGGTCTATCTCGTCCTGCGTGATAAAATCCTCTTTTTTCACTTCCACGCTGTCAGCCACAGGAAATGTTTTTTTCTCCAAAAGCAGGTTGTCAAGCTCTGCCCGCAGTTCCTCTTTGGGCATGACAGAACGGAAACGCAGCTTTTTTTCGCCGCTTTCAAGCTGCCCTAATGCCCTGTCCATGCAGGAAGCTACAAGGTCAATGCCCTCCGGGGAAGATAAAAGCTCTACCATTTTTGCATGGGCATCCGAACGGTTCCCGACTTTCTCGAATATTTCCTCCGGCATTTCACCTATTCCGTCATAGAAAAAGTATGCTGTATAAGTGGCAATACGGTCACGTTCCACCTCATCTACGAGATAGGCTTCATTTTCGCCCATATAAGTGCCATCTTCCACTTGTGAACGTATCTGTATCTCAATCTCCTGCCAGCTCATGGTAAACTTCGGATTTTCCAATGCAGATGTGCCATATCCTGCTGTCATGCCCTGTTCATTGAACCATACAGATAACTGTTTCCCCTCAAATTCAAAGCCTTTTCCGGTTGTTCCGTATTCCTTTCTGAGAAATTCAGCCATTTCCTCCGGCGTCTTGCCCTGCTGGTACTTGGCATAAATACGTTTGCGACTATTGTCCCTGCCGCCCCCGCTGCGCAGAATCGTATCAAGCAGCTCTTTCGGCATCACTTCTTTTTGCGGTTCGGGGCTAATCTTTTCTGCCGGGATAATCCCCTGCTCCGCCTCTTTCATGGCAATGCCGCCTATCTGCTCGGTAAACATGGAAAACAAATCAAGCTGCTGGTACATCCCGTTTGTGTCAATCTGCTCTGCCTTTTCCCCCGGAAGCAGATACACACCGTCCTCGATATAGGAATTTACCCAATATCTCGCATCTTCCCATGATATTCTCGCTTCCGCTTCACGGGTAAGGTAATGTCCCCTCCACATGGTAAGACCGTCCTCGTCAGCACGATACCCTGCCCTTATTTCCCCGATGTCAAGCTCTGTAAATTCCTCCATGCGGAAAGAATTTTTAAGGTATTCCGTTTGCAGCCGAATGTCTGTCTCCATTGCAAAATAGCCTGCAATTTCCGGTCTTTTATGGATAAGGAAGTCATCAGAGCATAAAACCCCTTTTTGAACCTCCATTGCCTTTTCTGCAAAGTCCAGATTATCAAAAAAAGAGCCGGACAATGAATCCTCTCCATTATCCGGCTTTTCCGTTTCCATATTCTGTTGTGAGCCGCTGCTTACAGGCTGTAAACCAGCTCCGTCAGTACGGTTTCCTCCGCCGAGTTCCTGATGTTGTTCATCATCTGAACCCATCTCATCTGATCGGACGCTTTCAGTTCCTCGTTCACTCCCTCTATTTTCGCCATCTGCTCCGTCAGGAAGTCCATCCTCTGCTCTGCCTGCTTCTGTATTTCCAGACAATGCGCTTTCAGGCTGCCCTCCAGCAGCATCCCGCTGTAAATCCCCCTCCGGTGTTCCTTCAGATAATTCCTGTGCATCAGTCCGTACTTGGTCAGCGGCTCCTCCGGTTCGCTGTTCGGTATCAGGTTGGGTATCAGATAATCCCCGTTCTTCTCGTATGTCAGTTCCATGTGCAACGCCCTCCGTTTCTATATTTTTACTTTCCTGTTCCCCCGTCACATATATGGGTATGTCTGTCCTTGTCTGCAAAACGCTTTCACGCTTTAACGCATTATAGCGTGGTTCTGGAGCATTTGCAAGCGTTTTTTCGGGATTTTTTTCGGTACTGCCAATCTGTACCCCGTTTGCCTTTTCTTTTGCCTTATTCCGGGCATTTTGGCGGTCATACGCCGCAACGGTTTTTCCGATTTCCATGAGAAGCGGCCTGCACATATCCGAAGTGGCATTGCCGATTACAGACAGCGCCTCCGCCGTATTAAACTCGCTGATGTAATCAAAATTCAGCTCGTCTTTCCACAAATCCATGTCAGCGCCGCATCTTGATAAAAGCGTGTATGCGATGCTTGCGGAAAGCGTTTCCCGCAGGCGCAGCCCCACATTCAGATCGTCAAGCTCCTCCAAAAAGCTGCCTTCCTTTGCATAGGACATATCGGAAAGAATTTCCTTATGATAATCCTCCGCAATCCTCCCTGCAATCTCCATAAGTCTGCTTTCAAAAGAGCTGCTGTTATTGGTTGCACCGTATGTCTTTTCAAGCTGTGCAAGCACCACGTCCTTGTGTTCCTCCCGAAGTTCCCACAGGTACGGGTCTTTCCCTATCCGCCTTGCCTTATGTACGTCTGACACGTCAAAGACGTATTTCAGTCTTGGTCGCTCGCTCTCCCGGTCAAAAAGTGCGATTCCCTTTGCCCCACGGTTTACCCAGCAGAACATTTTTTCATTCCATGTTTCCATGATGGCGCAGGCTTTGGCATCCGGTCTTTGTGCATAAATAAGCATCTGGTCTTCAAACGGGTAGCGGTACAGCCTTGCGGCTGTTGTCAGGTACTTCGTCCATTCCTCCCCGTTTCTTGATGCCTGCTTTGCGGTTTCCTCCGCAAGTACGGAGATTTCATGGTATTTCTTTGAAACATAATATTGTCCAGCCATTCATGCCCTCCTTAATCATAAAACCCGTTTTCCTCTATGCCCTTTTCCAGAATGGAAGCTATCAGGGTGTCAAGCTCCACACCGTTTATCTCACTGACCACGATCAGCTTTGCAAGGGTATCCTTTTCCACTGAAATCGAATACCTCTCCTGATCCGGACACAACTCACGCACACAGACGCCAAGCGCATCCGCAATCCGGCAGAGCGTGGCCAGGTCTGCTTCCCGGATACCCGCCATAATGTCCAGCAGCGTATTCTCCCGGACACCGGACAGAGCCGCCAAGCTCGGTATGCCCATATCCATATCCTTCATCACATTTAATATCTTATCGCCAGTGCTTAAAACTTCCGTACCCATAATCATTCCTGCCTCCTATTCTGCCTTGTTTCCAAAAGAAAAGGCGGTATTTTCCCTTTTGGTAGCTGTAAACTTTTCCTTGATTTCCGCAACCTTAGATTCCAGAACCGAGAACATGGCTTCCACCTGCTCCGGCGTGTAATCATAAGCCGACTTATTGGCAAGGTTTTTTATCCTGCCAATGGCATCAATCGCCTTGTTCATGCGGTACTCCCCAAGACGGATAAATTTCTCCGCTTTGGTTTCCTCCGCCTTTACTGCATTTTCTGTTGCATTTTCCAAAACTTCACTCATTCTCAAATCCTCCATTTTTCTTAAATTTAAGGGCATACAGACTTTTCCGTATGCCCCATGCTGCAAAATTCCTTATTCTATTTTTTCCTTTTGGGAAATTCCAGCTTTATCTTATACTGTGAGCCTTTGATTTCCTTTCCGTCTTTGGTGTAGGAATAGTCCTCCACGCCCTCCGGGATAAGGTACGCATCATAACTTCCCTTTTTCCCTTTCAAGCCTTTTACGAGGGTCTTTTTCCCTTCCAGCAGGCTTTTTATCTGGCTGTCGGAAAGTGCAGTGCCCATAACCCTTGACACGTTCATTCCGCATTTATTCTTGCAGTAAGCACCGAATTTTCCTTTTACCACATCGCCGCCGCACTTCGGGCATTTCCCATATACTTCCACACTGCCGCTTCCAAACATGGATTTCTGTTCATCGCTGACGCTGTGATAGGTATGTATGAGGTCACGCACCATATCCTCAATGCCGCCCATAAACTCCTGCATGGAATATTCACCCTTTGCCACAAGGGTAAGGGCATTTTCCCAATCTGCTGTGAGTTTGGGAGATTTGACTACATCAGGAAGTACGGTAATGAGCTTTACCCCGTCCTCCGTAGGTATCATCTGCTTTTTCTCACGCTTTACAAACCCGTCCTTGACCAGCTTTTCAATAATGTCCGCCCTTGTAGCAGGCGTACCCAAGCCTTTTCTCTCCACGTCATCGCCCATATCCTCTGATCCGGCACGTTCCATAGCGGATAACAGGCTGTCCTCTGTGAGGATTTGTCAAGGTAGGATGTGGATTTATTTCTTTTTGCTGGTACATTCATTCATAATCAATG
>CANPZR010000064.1 GCA_947589175.1 uncultured Lachnospiraceae bacterium
GCGATACTCCTATCGTCTTTGATAAATGCCTTCACTGTCAGTTCGGAAATCTCTGTCAGGGCGGCAAACAGCGTCGCGAAATCAGCCCTGGCATTTTCGGAAAAATTCTGGGCATTATTCTCAATTTGACGCCCTATTTCTATCATGTTGACAGCGTGGTCGCTGATGCGCTCAAAATCACTGATGGTGTGCAGCAGCTCGGTAACAATGCGACTGTCTGAATCGGTGAGGCTGACCGAGGACAGTTCAAGCAGAAAAGCGGATAGCTGATCTTCCATTTCATCAATTTTCTGCTCCTTTTTTTCTACGCTGCGCACTGCTTTTTCATCGAAATCAAATATGGCAAGAAGCGCTTCCTGCAATGCGTCCTTCGCCTTTGCCGCCATTTCATTGGTCCGATCCTTGCACTGCGACACGGCAAGCGGAGGCGTTGCGGCAAGACGTTTATCAATCAGCACAGAATTTTCCTTTTCCTCGGAATCCGGCACTATTTTTTTTGCGAGCTTTACAAGCTGATTTGTAAACGGCAAAAGCAGCAGAGTTGTCACAATATTAAAAATGGAATGAACGGCGGCTATCTCTACAGCGCCGATAGATTTATCTACAAAGGTAAAATGCAAGAGCGAGTCGAACCCATAAAAAACGGTGAGGCAGGCCATTGTGCCGATAATATTGAACGACATATGCACAACGGTTACCCGCTTGGCATTTTTATTGACACCGATGGAAGATAGCAGCGCTGTCACGCATGTGCCGATATTCTGCCCCATAATAATCGGTATCGCCATTCTGTATGAAATAGCTCCTGTCATGGAGAGCGCCTGCAGCACGCCGACAGACGCCGCCGAGGACTGTATGACACCTGTAAACAGAGCTCCGAATAACACGCTTAAAATAGGATTTTTAAAGGCTGTCAGCAGCTCGGAGAATCCCTCCATTTCAGCGAGGGGCGATACGGCATTTTTCATAAGCTCCATACCGTACATCAGCACGGAAAATCCCACCAGAATCGTGCCTATATCCTGCTTCTTTTTGTTTTTGCTCATCATGAGCATCGCAATGCCGACAAGCGCCACGACCGGGGCAAAATTTTCCGGTTTCAGCATGGACACCAGCACATTGTCGCTCTCAATGCCCGCGGTGCTGAGCAGCCAGGCTGTCAGCGTCGTCCCGATATTTGATCCCATGATAACGCCGACCGTCTGCTCGAGCTGCATAATTCCTGAATTTACAAGGCCGACGAGCATTACCGTCATGGCCGATGAGGACTGTACGGCAATGGTGATGCCCGCGCCGAGCGCCAGGCTTTTAAATGGGTTAGAGGTCATTTTTTTCAATGTAATCTCCAGCCTGCCTCCCGCAATTTTCTCCAGGCTCTGCGACATGACGTGCATGCCGAACAGGAAAAAAGCGAGCCCCCCGCACAAGGTACATATGGAAAATATATTCATAAAATCCTCCATTCTTAATTTCCTATTGAAACATGACAGTTATTTTTGTACCCACATTTACTGTACTTTCTACGGCTATCTCCGCGCCGTGATGAACGGCGATGTGGCGGACAATCGACAGTCCGAGCCCTGTGCCTCCCCTCGCGTGGCTGCGGCTCATATCGACACGGTAGAACCGCTCGAATATGCGGGGAATACTGTCCTTCGGAATACCAATGCCCGTATCCGATACGATGAGCGTCCGATCCGCGATCTCGATTTCAATATTGCCGTTTTCCCGGTTATACTTAATTGCATTGTCAACCAGGTTATATACAAGCTCTGTTATCTGCGTCTGATTCCCAAGAATCGGCCCCGAATCCCCGTCTATCGTGATACTGATGCCCCGCTGCCGCGCCTGCTGAATAAGCCGTTCCCTGCACTCCTCGGCGGTAGCTTTCAGGTCTACGCTGTCAGTCAGCGGAATATCCTCGGCAGAATCAAGCTGCGAAAGGCGGATAATATCACCGATCAGATTGAGAAGCCTTGTGCTCTCATCCCGTATCTTTCCCGCAAATTTCACGCTATCCCCGCCCTGGGCCATGCCCGTTTCAATCAGCTCTGCATAGCCTATAATCGATGTCAGCGGAGTTTTCAGCTCGTGAGATACATTGGCCGTAAACTCCTGCCGCATCTGCTCCTGTGAGCCCCGCACATTTTTTATTTCCTCCGCGAGCGGAATCAGCTCGTCATAAAGACCGATTTCCTCCGGCGATTTGTTCTTTTCAAGCATTTCAGGGATGCGCTGCAGCGGCGTGATGAGATTGTCTGTCAGCTTGACAGACACAATAAGCGATACCACAATAATGACCGCTATTACCACACAGATAATGACCAGTGAGTGCTCGAACATGGCAAAAATGGAATCTGCCTGTACGGAAACGCGCAGGATATTGCCATCATCGAGCTTTTTTGCATAGTAATAGTCCTCCGTGCCTATTGTGTCTGAATATCGGATATCGCTGCCTGTCCCATTTGCCAGCGCCTCCTTTATTTCCTGGCGGTCAAGGTGGTTCTTCATTTTTTCAGCATCCGCATCACTCTCATATAACACCTTTCCCGCCTTATCAATCAGAGTGATTCGAAAATCCTCCTCGGTAAAGCTGTTCAGTTCATCAACGGACGCGAGCTTATCATAGCACTGGGAAACAATGCGGCACTCATTCGCGAGATTTTCCTCCACCTCGCGCCTGAACAGGCTGTAATAAACAATGGTCGTTATGAAAATGCCAATAAGGGCAGTCACAATTCCCATATAAAACAATCTAAGAACAATTTTTCTCTCCATGCTCACTCCTTATCCAGCTTATATCCCACGCCGCGCACTGTGACAATACAGTTTCCATATTCACCCAGCTTATTCCGCAGCGAACGGATATGAACATCCAGGGTTCGCCCTGTGCTGTCGCTCCCCCATATGCGGTCGAGAATATTGTCACGGCGAAGCACGATTCCCGGGTTCTGCATAAACAGCTTCAAGAGTTCAAATTCCTTGTATGTCAGCTCTATTGTCCGATCGCCTGCGCGCGCCGACCTTGTCTGATCCGAGATAGAAATTCCGCCAAAGTCAAGGGTTTCGTCTTCCCGCTGCTCGGCTCCTCTAAGTCTTGCTTTTACGCGGCTCACCATTTCCAAAACCCCGAAAGGCTTGCACATATAATCATCCGCTCCCAGATCAAGCCCCTTTACCCTGTCAAGCTCGGTCGTTTTGGCGGAAATGATAATAACGGGGATTTTGGCGTGCACCGCATTGCCGCGAAGCTTTTTTAATATGGTAAGCCCGTCGTCGCCAGGCAGCATTATATCAAGCAATATCAGGTCAGGAATCTGCTCCTCCAATGCCCTGTAAAAATCATTCGGCTTCTCAAAGGCCTTGACCTCATAGCCGTTCTTTTCCAGGGCATAGCTCTCAAGCTCTCGGATATTTTCCTCGTCTTCTACAATATATATCAGCATTTTATTCTCCATTCCGGGGAGTCACAAATAGTCAATGCAAAAAAATCCGCATTATCCACTTCCCGATACTGCCAATATAGCATAGTCATGTAAAATTAAACAGTATCGAAATGTAAAATCTAAGTTAATTTCTTCTTTTCAATGAAACAAAGAATTCCTTTTGCTACAGGCAGAAATCCTTTAACTGCCGCTTCAGCATGTCTTTCTTAAAATAATTTCTGTCCACTGGCCCGCTAATGCCGCTTACCTGCCCGCTGTCCGTGTACTGCCAGCCGGCCCAGTTCTTCCAGGGATTTTTCATGCTGGGGCGAATAACATTATACTCGGCAATCCAGAGAGGATATTCCGACAGGCGCTTATCAAATAGGTTCGCCGCATTGGACGAATCACTATATATCGCAACTCTCCCTCCCGTAGCCGTCTGAAGTTCCTGTAAAAAAACCAGCGATATTTCATTGACCTGCTCTTTTGTCAGATCCCCGAAGGACTCAAAATCCATGACCGGACAGCTCTGATATTCTTTTCCATCAATAACCTGGGCAAAATGCTGCGCCTCCTGTCTGGCCTCCTCGATTGAGCGCGCTGTGACAAAATGATAGAAACCGATTTTCAGCCCCGCCTTCAGAGCCCCACGATAATTTTTCTCGAAATTCGGATCAATATAGGCAGCGCCCTCCGACGCCTTCATATAAACGACAGAGACTCCCGCATTTTTTACACTTTCAAAGTCGATGCCGTCATCCCAATGGCTCACATCAATTCCCTCATATCTTTTTTTATTTTCCATCCTCATCTCTCCTATCTGGCGCTGTTGATTTTTGTTCTTAAATATCAGGCTTCTCATTTATAATATCTTCGATAATCTTACCAACATTACTGCTGACTTTCCCTTTCAGCTGATGAATGTTCTGATTGATCATCTTTTCTTGTGTTATTGCTATCGACACATTATCCGCAAGCTCACCTATCCTTGAATTTGTTTTAGCATTCATCCCGGTTAATTCGAGCAATGTGTTATACGCATGGCCGTATTTGCCTTTTTCATCAATTCTTAAAAATTCTGCCTCATGATTTTTAATATTCTTTTCATAACTTCCCTCTATATGAAGTATAAGAAAAAGTTCAAAACCCGGATTGGTGACTGCTGCAATATCGTTCTCCTCGATAGATGCTATCAATTCTTCATATCCCTGCACCTTTTCTTCAAAAATATCGCCATCAAATACAATAATCATCTTATCGCGATCCGAATCAAAATCATTATCTGGATTTTGTTTTTGCTTCTCAGCGAAATCCACAAGGTTTTTTGCAAAGGAAATATCTCTGTCCGCATCCGTTTTTTCCCACAAACGAATATCAATCAAAGGATGAATCCCCAGCTGTTTTCTTAAATCGATTAGTCGTTTAAAATAAAATGTCTCTGTATTTGCGCCTTCACAAATAAAGAAATATTTTCGAAATGGCTCAATCTGCTCCTCCTGATCTGACGGCCGGCTATTCCAGTTAGTATAAGCGCGTACTGGCATCTTGCTCTCCTTTCTGGAAAGAAAACTGCTGAAATACCGGGATTGCCCCGTACCTGCCTTCAAGATAAGCCTTATTCAATTTCTTATCATATCTTTCCTTAAAACGATCCAGAGAATATATCTTGCTGGCATTATCAGCATTTCTTTCCACAAACCATATCTCGTCTCTGCGGAAAAGGCTCTGATCCATGATAACATCCTCGTGCGTTGTAAACACCAACTGCATCCGAACATCTTCATGAGCTTCCATAAACAGTTTCAGAAAATGTTCTGTAAGTTTCGGATGCAGGCTGCGTTCCAGCTCATCTACAACAAAAACTGCGTCCGGACGATCTGTAAGGAGCATATCAATGAGATCAAATAGTCTCTTTGTACCATCTGATTCTTCTACAAAGCTAAAATCAAAAGCTGATTTTCCATGTTTCAGAACAAGTGTTGAAATCTCTGGTTCCGAATTTCCCTGAACGCGGATATTGAAAAAACCGCCCTCAACTCTCCATGTCATCTGAATACTGGGGAGATTGGTCATCTGTATTTGAGCCTTCAAATGGGAAAAAATACTCTGCACAACCTCTGCCGGAACCATCTTGCTCATTTCATCAACCGTAATCGGTCTCGTCTTAATATCCGTTATGCCTGTATCAAATGTCTGAATCAGCTTGCTGATATTCTCCAATGATTCATCATTGTAATAAGCTTCTGTGTTGGAGATTCCAATGTTCGGATTGATTACAATAACATTATTCATAATCCAGCTAAATGTTTCTGAGAAAAACAAAAGCTGTGAATTGCTGTCGTACTTCTTTCCCCGATTCATCTCGGCAAGAAAAAGCTGTGCATTATGATCAGCAAAATCCTCTGAATAAACGGTAAATCTGCTTTTTTCCGCATCGGAAAGCTTCACATCATCTCCTAAGACCGGCGCACTGCTTCCTTCTCTGATAAAAAGCGGATGCGCCCCGCCATCCTGCATCAGCTCATACAACCATTCCTCCGTGATTTTCCTCTGACTGAGTATCGCAGAAAAACCATAGACATAAAATGTATCTCCTACCGTAAACTGCAATTCAAAAAGACTCTCTCGTGCCTTATTCATTTCCTTGTTTCTGCAAAAATCATTCACAGACCAAATTGGGAGCCCCTCCATCAATGCAATCTTAATAAAAGCAAATGCTGTTACCAGATTTGATTTGCCAGATGCATTTGCGCCATAAACAACAGCATTTTTCAGCAGCTGTGTCTGTTTTATCTTCATGCGATGCCCCTTATTTCCCTGGATCTTGCTGGAAGAAATCATCGACAGTTCTTCCTTCTGATCGAAGGATTTAAAATTCTCCACGGATACTTTAATCAACATAAATATATCTCCTTCCCAGATTACAATCATATTATAATCTGTATTCAAGAAATTTACAACAGTAATTTTCTTATTTGGAGATTTTTTCTCTAAATATTCGCCCGAATAAACTCTGAAAATATCGCCCTGCTATTTTCATCGGTCCGATATGAAAATTCCGGATGCCACTGTATGCCCCAGATAAATTTCTTCTCCGGAACACAGATTGCCTCGGTCAGACCATCTTCCGATACCGCCATTGCGAGCGCCTTAGGCGCCAGCATGCGGATTGCCTGATGATGATAGCTGTTCACCATCAGCGTTTCCTTTTGCAGCAATTCATGCAGCGGGGTGTGTTCTATAATATTCACGGAATGTACCGGCACATCATAGGGCGGCTTCTGGTGATGTTCGATATCGGACGGGTACTCCGAGGGCAAGTCCTGATATAAGGTTCCGCCCATAACAGCATTGATAAATTGGATTCCCCTGCATATTCCCAGAAGCGGCTTGTCCTTTTCGTACACCATGTGAAATAATAGTTTCTCCATTTCGTCACGTTCTTTGCAGGATGCGCCACATTTTTCCGTGCGATTCTGTCCGTATAAATCGGGTGAGACATCCTGTCCTCCCGTAAATAAAAATCCATCTATTTCCTCTGTAATCTGCCGCAAATCCCTTTCGTCTGATGTCAGGGGAAGCATGACCGGAATCCCTCCCGCCTGCTCAATTCCCCGCATATAGCCGGGCAGCATCCAATAGCTCTCCCTCTCTGTGTCTATCAGCGGAACCAGTCCGATTATCGGTTTTTTCATATGCCTTCCCTCCAGATATTTTTATACAATATAAAAAGCGCCCTGCCACTGCAGAACGCCCTTGTTCACATGAAATAAATATACGACATTTCCCAGGATGTGTCAAGTTTTTTGAAGTTTGCTCATCGGTATTGTCGCGAGTTATATCGCTTTAAGCAGCTATGAAACCGTCCTGCTCCGCCCGCTGATACATGATTAAATTACCTGCCAAGTTCCGAAAATCAAATTTTAAAATCCAGCCCCACTGTTTTCGGCACGGCGGCGGTGTCCGGCTGCGCCATGGCCTCGGTCAGCTTTTTTGTCATATCCCGCACATCGTTGCCCACAACAGTGATCTCACGGGATTGCAGGTTCTCTTTTTCCGCCTTTTTCTCCGCCCTTATTTTAGCAAGGCGTTCCTCCTGTTCTTTCTTCTCCGCTCTTTTCTTCTCCAGCCTTTGTTTTTTCGCCTTCTGCTCTTTTGCCTTCCTTGCCGCATTTTCTCTGGCTATTTTTCCATCCGGATCGTTGGTGCTACCACTCATTATAGATATATTTCCATTTTCATCAATCCTATAATTAGCGTAAGTGACTACTGGACTTCCCGGTGCCATTTTGACATGATTATTAAGCGACTTAACGCAATCCGGAATAGCAGCCAGATTTTCCTCCAAATACTTCGCCTTTTCCGGATCGTTCATGCACTTTTTCAAAAACGCGCCGGACACCGATACCGTCGTCGGAACGCCCTCCATAGAGGTCGTCCCCGTGTTCATATAGCTGTACTTATCCTGCAAATAACTCGAATAATCATTCACATTGCTAAATCCCGTCTTGATCTGCTCCGTCCTCGTCTTGCCTGGGGTTGACGTCTTCAGCTCCACGGTGCTTGTGATAATATTGCCCTCTTTTGTATTTTCCGCCGCATAACTGCTATAACTGTTTCCGATCTCCATTCGCACTCATTCCTCTCAAGATAAATTTTCAAACAGCAACGCCGTTTCTACTTTTTATATCGAAAATTTTTCCGCATAATTCATAGAAACGGCGCGAGCTGCGTCTTTTTGGGTGTGAACGGTATTGATTTATTTCTCAATCAGCTTGATCACGGACGTGCTCGCGTAGGTCAGGGGCTCGTTATGAACAAAAAACACAACTCTGTCCGCGGGGGCGTAGAGCGTTTCAAGAACGTCGCCCTCATAGGGATCTAAAATATTGGCAAGGGGCTGCCCGACCTGCACCTCCTCGCCCGCCTTTACCATCGCCTCAAAGATTCCGGATTTTTCTGTTTTGATCAAAAACATATCGTCGTCCTGTACCACCTTTGACTGCAATTTTCCGGGAATGACATACTTTATAATTCCCTGGGCCGACAGAAAATTCATCACGGCGAGAACCGCCTGTCCCGCGCTGTTTTTGTCAATCCGTGAGGTCGTAGACGAATATAGGGAAAATGCCTGGGTGTCCCACACCTGCCAGTTATAATTCAGGGTTGCCGTGTCGTAGGGCCGCACCCTGCGGATAATAACATACGGAAGTCCGAACTGTCTGGCTATTTCCGGATCGCTGAATCCCTCGTCCATCAGCCGCACATGCGGCACGAAATCTCCCGGCATGTAAAAGGAGGTGAACTGGATGCCGAACCGATATTCGGAAATCTCCTGAAATACGCCGTCCGCGATCCGCTGCGTGGTTTCTCCCAGATTGTATCCGGGAAACATCCGATTGATATCCGTGTTATCGGTTGACCAGAACCGTTTTTGTATATTCATGGAATAGGGGTTGATGGAGGGCAGAATCAATATTTTATGTCCCTTTTCAATCCGCCCCTCCTCCTCGAGCTGTTTCATTTTCTTGATCAGGCGGGAACAGCAATACAGCTGCTGCACCTCATTTCCCCGTGAGCTTCCCACGATGCAGACAGACTTCTCGCCCTCTCCGAACTCATAGCCCGTCACGCGGAAGGTATCTCGGTAGGCAGCCTTCATTTCATAGACGATTTTTTTATTCATATCCGCATACCTCTTTCTTCAGTAATCTTCCCATAAGCGAACCCTCTACGACAATCGGGTAATCCCTTATGGTGAAAAGCATGCCGTCCTCTGGCGCCCTTACCTCGTCCAGAACTCTTCCCTGGAGGGGATCTACGATCCGTCCGATCACCTCATTTTTCTCCAGTCTCGCTCCGTGCTTTACGGACGGCAGAAATACTCCGCTGACGCTCGCGTTCAGATAGCTGACGTCCTCCGGATCGCGGGAAATAATGGGCTTTCTCACAGGTTTTACCTCCCCGTCCCATATCCCCATCTGTTTCATCAAATAAAATATGCCGTCTGCCAGCTGCTCTCCGTATTCCTGCGTGATCCGCATCCCGACTCCCATCTCCACGACCAGCACCGGCGTTCCGATGCTGTTGAGGCTGTGCGCAAATGTCGCCTCGAGCACCGTGCTGGCACCGTGAACCCAGATCAGGTCCACATTGGTATTCTGCGCCATAGGGAGCAGCATATCCTGATGCAGCTCATTTATGCGTATCTGCGGTATCTCCGTCAGATAAATATTGCTGGCATGAATGTCCAGAACGCAGTCCGAGCCCTTCACATCCTCCACGATGCAGGCCGCCAGGTGCTCCATCATGCTGCCGTCCATGCTGCCCGGAAAAATGCGGTTCATATCCAGGTCGAACGCCGGAATTCCCCTAGTAATAGAATCAATTCCCAGCGGATTCATCGCCGGATAAATGTCCACAATTCCCTTTAGATTTTCCCTGTTTTTTTCAATGCGGCGCTGCACCTCAAAGCAGACGTACTGCCCCTCCAGCTCATCGCCGTGGATACCGGTCACAATGCTGATCCGCTTTAAATCCTGTCCGGGATTGTCCGGCACAATGCGGTTTTTCCTGATCTCCAGCATCTCATCTACCGGTAGGCCCGCAGCCGCTATTGTCTCTATCATATTTTTATTTTCTCTCCTTTTCCCTTTTTTCCACTAAAACAGAAATATTCTGGGACTGCGCGCCGCCATTCCACATCAGGCCGCGGTTAATGGCGCAGTCCGCCGCGTCCCTGCCATGCCCGATTTTTATATAATGGTCTAACACCGGACAATCATTGGTCGGATCAAAGCCGATCCAGACGCCCCCGCACAGCGCCTCTGCCCAGGCGTGGCTCGCGCCCTCGCCGACGATCAGGCCGCACACATAGCGGGCGGGAATCCCGGCCAGACGAAGGAGAGTAATATAAATGTGGGCATAATCCTGACAGACGCCGCCCCGCAGCTTCCACGCCTCCTCCGCCGTCGTCCCGACTCCGGTAATTCCCGACACATAGCTGAAATCCCGATGCAACCGGTGCATCAGTTCCATACAGATTTCATACGGACTCGAAAGCCCCGAATAATCCTGCGCTCTAAAATATTCCAAAAGCTCCTCGCCCGGCACGCACTTGCCGTGCGGAACGCGGTAAATCCCCATTACCTCCGCCCGGTTCTCCTCCTCATAATCCGTCCGGAGAATTTCCACATCGCCCGCCGTGTGCAGGATAAACTGCCGGTGAGGCTCCGTTTCGCAGCCGTAGATCTGTCTATTGCCAAAGGAGTCCTCCCCCCACGAATATTCCACCTCGGGATATATGGAAATTTCCGTCCCCAGCACGTGCTGTCTCGCGTCCTCCCTGGGCGTACACTTGATGGTAAAATAACATCTGCCTACGGGTTCCTCATACGAAATTTCCATCCTGTAATCAAAGTGCAGCACTGTCACACAATCCCTCCTAACCTGAC
>CANPZR010000065.1 GCA_947589175.1 uncultured Lachnospiraceae bacterium
CTTGACGAATAATAGTCCGGCTCGCTGGTCAGGAACTCCGAGAGGGACACAATCGTGCTGACAAACTGCTCTGCGATGTAGATGGCCACATAGAAGCCAATGCTGATCAGGACGCGGTGGCTGTTAAAGAGCTGTCCTAACATCACGGAGCAATAGAACTGCAGGACGCTTGTGAAGGCGCCTACCAGAGTGGATATCAGCCACAGGATCAGAGTCGGAGCGACGATGTTCGTATGTTCGCGCAGGATGCGGAACAGTTCCCCGAACATATCGTTTATGTCGGAGAGCGTCACCGCCCCTGACAAAAAGAGCATGCTGAAAATCGCCGCGAATATAATAATGAAGCATGTCAGCTCATAGGTCACGGCTGTCAGCAGCTTGGACCAGAGAATCTGGCCGGGAGTCGCCGGCAGCGTAAAGGTCAGATATGCCTCGGACGTGGCGGTCGTGCGGTAAAAGCGCACCAGGATAAGCACGTAGGAGGCGATAAAAATCGCAAACAGCATGGAGATAAAGCCCAGCGTACTCAGCAGAGCCGAGAGGGCGGTGACCATGCCGGCATCTTCCCGGAAGCCCACCCGCATCATGAAACTGAAAATAGGCGTCAGGACAATCACAAACGCGTACAGGGGAAGAAAATATCTGCCCAGGGCCTTGAACTCGTATTTTAATAATTTCTTCAGCATCGGAACACCTCCCGGAATAATTGATCTACGGACTGCCCCTCTTTCTCGCGGATGGCGTCCACGGTGGAAGTCAGTCGGACCTGGCCGTTCTGCAGGAAAATTACGTCGTCCAGAACGCTCTCCACGTCGGCAATCAGGTGCGTGGATATGAGAACGCTGGCCTCCTCGCTGTAATTGGTGATGATCGTCTGCAAAATGTAATCTCTGGTGGCCGGATCCACGCCGCCGATGGGCTCGTCGAGGCAGAAGAGGTTGGCGTTCCGGCTCATGGCGAGAATCAGCTGAACCTTCTCCAGCGTGCCCTTGGACATCTGCTTTAGCTTCATTTTTTCATTGATGCCGAGGCGCCGCAGCATCTCCTTTGCCTTCGCCCGGTCGAAATCGGCAAAGAAGTCCTCGAAGTAATCAAAAAGGGACAGCGCGTTCATCCATTTAGGAAAAAAGCTGGTGTCCGGCAGAAAGGATATGTGCTGCTTGGTCAGCACGCCCGGCGCCTCCCCGCCGATGGCAATCGTGCCGGATGTGGGAACCAAAAGGCCGTTGATGATCTTTAGCAGAGTGGTCTTGCCGCTGCCGTTAGGTCCCAGAAGTCCGATGATTCTGCCGCACTCCATCGTGAGAGTCACGTTCTGAAGGGCCGGCTGGGAGCCAAAGGACTTGCTTAAATTGTTTGCTTCTAATAAAATCATATGTCCTCCATTTTCGTAAAATAAAATATAGTTGGCTTGAACTACTGCGTTCAGGATAGCTTCTGATGCAAAAATTCCCGAATCTGCTGCTCGGTAAAGCCCAGCTCCGTGAGAGAGCGGTAAAAACCGGAATAGATCTGATCCGCCAGTTCTCCGCGCATCCCCTGAATCAGGGACTCGTCCGTGGTGACGGCGCGCCCCTGCGTCCGGCTCCCGATCAGCAGTCCGTCCTGCTCCAACAGGGCGAGGGCGCGCTGCATGGTGTTGGGATTGACCGAGGCCTCGGCCGCCAGCTCCCGCACTGTGGGAAATGGGCTGCCTGCGGGGTACCTCCCGGACAGGATGAGCAGTTTGATCTGATCTGCCAGCTGCAGGTAGATGGGCCTGTCGTTAGAAAGTTTCCAGGGCATATATCCTCCTTCCTTTCCGCGATTTATAATGCTTATTGTATTAGGTACATAATACAATAATACAACAGGCGGCAGAAAATGTCAATCCCCTTCTAAACATTTTTCCACATTTTACGAAATCCCCTCGTTTCATTCTTTACAATTTTATTTTGAAGTGATAAAATAAAGGAATGAAAAATATGTAAGGAGGGCATAGACAAAAATGGCCAGAAAAATGAAAACTATGGATGGTAACACTGCGGCCGCTCACGTTTCCTACGCGTTCACCGAGGCAGCAGCGATCTATCCGATCACACCGTCTTCTCCGATGGCTGACTACACCGACCAGTGGGCCACTCAGGGAAGGAAGAATATCTTCGGACAGACGGTTATGATGTCTGAGATGGAATCTGAGGGAGGAGCAGCGGGCGCTGTTCACGGCTCTTTGGAGGCAGGAGCGCTGACGACTACATATACTGCTTCCCAGGGACTTCTTCTGATGATCCCGAACCTCTACAAGATTGCCGGCGAGCTGCTCCCGGGCGTTGTACACGTTACAGCCAGAGCGTTAGCGAGCCACGCGTTATCTATTTTCGGCGACCACTCTGACGTATATGCATGCCGTCAGACCGGTTTTGCCATGCTCTGTTCCAGCAACGTACAGGAAGTTATGGATCTGGGCGCCGTTGCCCATCTGACTGCGATCGAGGGACGCGTTCCGTTTATGCACTTCTTCGACGGCTTCCGTACTTCCCATGAGATTCAGAAGATCGAGATCTGGGACTATGACGATCTGAAAGAGATGTGCAACATGGAGGCAGTTCAGGCATTCCGCGACCGCGCGCTGAACCCGGAGCATCCGGTACAGCGTGGTACCGCGCAGAATCCGGACGTATTCTTCCAGGCAAGAGAGGCATGCAACAAGTATTATGACGCTGTTCCGGATCTGACACAGCAGTACATGGACAAGGTAAACGCAAAGATCGGCACCGACTACAAGCTGTTCAACTACTACGGCGCGCCGGACGCGGAGAAGGTAATCGTAGCGATGGGTTCTGTCTGCGACACCATCGAGGAGACCGTAGATTACCTGATGAGCAAGGGCGAGAAGGTAGGTCTTGTAAAGGTTCGCCTGTTCCGTCCGTTCAGCGCAAAGCATCTGGTAGACGCGATTCCGGATACCGCCAAGGTAATCAGCGTTCTGGATCGCTCCAAAGAGCCGGGCGCGCAGGGCGAGGCTCTGTATCTGGACGTCGTATCCGCGCTGCGTGATACCAAGTTCCACAATGCGAAGATTCTTGGCGGACGCTATGGCCTTGGTTCCAAGGACACCATTCCGGCAGACATTATTGCCGTATACAACAACGAGTCCAAAGAGAGATTTACCATCGGCATCAAGGACGATGTTACCAATCTTTCCCTGGATCGCACGGAGAGCCCGGTTACCGCGCCGGAGGGAACGACATCCTGTAAGTTCTGGGGTCTCGGCGCAGATGGTACGGTAGGAGCCAACAAGAACTCCATCAAGATCATCGGCGACCACACCGACAAGTATGCGCAGGCATATTTTGATTACGACTCCAAGAAGTCCGGCGGTGTTACGATTTCCCACCTGCGTTTCGGAGACAGCCCGATCAAGTCCACCTATCTGATCAACAAGGCAGATTTTGTGGCATGCCACATGCCTGCTTATGTGAGAAAGTACAACATGGTACAGGATCTGAAGGACGGCGGTTCCTTCCTTTTGAACTGCTCCTGGGATATGGACGAGCTGGAGAAGCATCTGCCGGGACAGGTAAAGAGATACATGGCACAGCACAACATCAATTTCTACACCATTGACGGCTTCAAGCTGGGCAAGGAGATTGGTCTGGGCGGCCGTATCAACACGATCCTGCAGTCCGCGTTCTTCACGATTTCCGGTATCATTCCGAAGGAAGATGCCATTCAGTACATGAAGGATGCCGCTACCGCTTCCTATTCTAAGAAGGGCGACGACATCGTTAAGATGAACCATGACGCCATCGACGCAGGCGCCGAGAACTTCAAGAAGATTGAGATTCCGGCTTCCTGGGCTGACGCGCAGGATGAGGATCTTTCTATCACTGTAGACGGTGACAGAAAAGATCTGGTAGAATATGTAAACACGATTCAGAATGCAATCAACAGCCAGACCGGTAACGACCTGCCTGTATCCGCATTCGAGAAATATGTAGACGGTACTCTCCCGAGTGGTTCCGCCGCATACGAGAAGCGCGGCGTAGCTGTGGATGTTCCGCAGTGGAATCCGGAGGGATGTATCCAGTGTAATTTCTGTTCCTATGTATGTCCGCACGCTTGTATCCGTCCGGTAGCTATGGACGCTGACCAGCTTGCTAAGGCTCCGGCTAACAACGCGGTAGACTTAAAGGGCGTTGACGGCGTGAAGTTCGTTATGAGCGTTTCCGCTGACGACTGTACCGGATGCGGTTCCTGTGCTAATGTATGCCCGGGCAACATGAAGAACAGTGTTCTCACGATGGTTCCGTACGATCAGGGACACGCGCAGCAGGATTTCTTCAACTATGGCGTTACCATTGACGCTCCTGCCGCTGTACTGGAGAAGTTCCCGGAGACAACGGTCAAGGGCAGCCAGTACAAGCAGCCGTTGTTAGAGTTCTCCGGCGCCTGCGGCGGATGCGGAGAGACTCCGTATGCCAAGCTGATGACGCAGCTGTTCGGCGACAGAATGTATATTGCCAATGCGACAGGATGCTCCTCCATCTGGGGCGGCTCCTCGCCGGCATCTCCTTATACGGTAAATCACGAGGGCAAGGGACCGGCATGGGCTAACTCCTTGTTTGAGGACAACGCCGAGTACGGCTTCGGCATGCAGCTGGGCCAGAAGGCAAACCGCGCAAAGGTCGTTACGGCCGTAGAGGAACTGCTGAAGGTCGCTGAAAAAGAGGATGTGAAGGCGAAGCTGCAGGCTTACCTTGACACGCTGGACAACAGCGGCGCAAGCGCTAAGGCAACGAAAGAGATGATCGATGCCATTCAGGCATGCGGCTGTGAGAATGAGTACGCAAAGCAGATTCTTGCGCTGAAGGATTTCGCGGCTAAGAAGTCCCAGTGGATCCTGGGCGGTGACGGATGGGCTTACGACATCGGTTACGGCGGACTGGATCACGTGCTGGCAAGCGGCCAGGATGTAAACGTGCTTGTATTTGATACCGAGGTTTACTCCAACACCGGCGGCCAGGCTTCCAAGGCTACCCCGACCGGCGCAATCGCACAGTTTGCCGCAGGCGGTAAGGAAGTGAAGAAGAAAGACCTTGCTGCTATCGCTATGAGCTATGGCTACATCTATGTGGCACAGATTGCGCAGGGCGCTGACATGAATCAGATGGTGAAGGCGTTCGTAGAGGCCGAGGCTTATCCGGGCCCGTCGCTGATTATTGCCTATGCTCCGTGTATCAACCACGGAATCAAGGGCGGCATGAAGAGCGCTCAGACCGAGGAGAAGAAAGCGGTAGAGTCCGGTTACTGGCATCTGTTCCGCTACAATCCTTCTCTGGCAGCAGAGGGCAAGAATCCGTTTATCTTAGACTCCAAAGAGCCTAAGGGCGGCTATCAGGACTTCCTGATGGGCGAGGTTCGTTACAACCGTCTGTCCCGTTCCAACCCGGAGCGCGCGAAAGCACTCTTTGACAAGGCTGAGAGCGATGCCAAGGCGAAGTACGAGGCATTGAAGGAAAGAGCAGCTAAATAATTGACAGCATAGATCTGTCACACGGGTGAATGTTTTATTTCAGAGGAGTCATTTCGGTGATTCCTCTGAATTTTTCTAATACAATGTCAGGGTATGAAAAGAAAATGACAAAAAGGGTTACTATAATAAATGCAGGAAGATGTTCTGAACGCCCGCAGCGCCCAGGCTGCTTCGTGAGGAATGAAAAGATGGGATCTGGAGGATGGATGTGCAATGGACAGACATGGGGTTATGCGCCGACTGGCATTTTTGGGATTTATTTCAATGTCTTTTTTGATGGCCGGGACACAGTCCCAGGCCAAAAAAGCAGTAAAGAGTTACACGATCGGGCCCAAGGCCGCGCCTCTTGAAAAAGAGACGAAGAAAAAGAAAACTTATAATAAGAAAACCAGACAGTATTACGCGATACAGTCTTATTTAAATAAATTGGGGGAAAAGGGCGGAACGCTGAAATTAAAAAAGGGAACCTACAAGATTCCCCGCACGCTGTATGTGCCGTCCGATGTGAGTATTCAGTTGAAATCCGGCGCCAAGCTGGTCAAGACAGAGGATACCGGGACGAAGAAATTAAAAAGCACCAAGTTTTTGTTTCAGTTGATTTCGGAGAAGAAGGCCACCAATGGAAAGTTGGTGGGCGGATACCGCGCCTCGCAGAACGTCTCCATCAAGGGAAGCACGGATTCGGAGATCAGCCTGGGGAAAGTCAAGGGCGCGACGGCTGTGTATGCCGGACACGCCAACACGGTTACCATTGAGAAGATCAAATTTACAAATCGGCAGGGTGGCAGCTACATCTGGGTGGAGGGCTCCAAAAATGTCTCCATTCAGAAGTGCGATTTCCAGAAGGCGGTCAGCGTGTCGGGCCTTGAAAACCAGATGGCTGTGCGGCTGGAGGTGATCAATTCCGAGATCAATGATTTTTCCGGGCTGTGGAGCAGGCTGGACAACACGGTAAACAAAAATATCATAATTGAGGACAACCAGTTCTCCGGCAATGAGATCGGCGTGGGAAGCGCGAAGTACGCGTCTACGGACGCCAGTCCCCTGTACCAGACAAAGGTTCAGGTCAAGAACAACACATTTACCGATATAAAGAACTATGACATATACGCGATGGTGTGGAAAACGCCGGACATTTCAGCTAATGTCATGAGCCGCAGTTCCAAGGGACCCCGCAGCATTTGTCCCGTGTACGGGCTGGGAGTGGATGAGCCGGCGATTAGCAGCAACACGATTTCCGGCTGTCAGTACGCCGTTCAGTTCGTGACAGCGCTCAACGAGGGATCCGGTTCCTCGCTGCCCTCCGTGGTCTCCCAGATCGGGGAGGAGAGCCTGAAAAGTATGGATACCAATACCGTCTCGGACGCCGAACACTATTATGTGGCGATGGACGGGTCCCGCCTGTTCTATTTTCAGGACAAAAAGGACAACAAATTTACCATACGCCCGGATTCCATTCCCTATCGGGAAAAATACATGGATTATGTGAATTATAACAGCAAAAAATATTACTACATCTTTCTCTCCTACATGGAGCAGTTAGAGTATGCGGGAGGCGGGACGATTACCGTGGAGGCGGGAGAGTATCCTGTGACCAACAACATTTGCATTCCGTCTAACGTGACGCTGAAGCTGAAAGATGGCGTGACATTTAAAAAGGCGGGGACGACGGTATACGACGTCTGCTATGCCAAGACGATTTTCACCATCGTGCCGCCCTCTAAGGACAACACGGTGAAGACAGTCAGCGAATATAACGGCTCCCATGACGTCAAGATTCAGGGATCGGGCACCGTTATCATGGACTGCGACAATGTGCTCAATGCCATGGCAATCGTCATGGGACACACCAAGAACGTCACCATTTCAGGGATTACTTTTAAGAATGAATACGGATGTCATTTTATTGAGCTCAACTCCTCGAAAAACGCCGTGGTGGAGAAATGCCATTTTGAAAATTTCAAGCCGGTGGACGGAAAGAGCCACAAGGAGTGCATCAATATAGACGGGACGGACAATTATATCGAGGGCTTTAATTATGAGTGGTCCGCCCATGACAAGACCACCTGTCAGGATGTTTTTATCCGGAACAACACATTTAAAAATATCACTACGGCAGTGGGGAGCCATACTTATTTTGCCGACGGCGAGGCGCAGAAATACCAGACCAACATCCAGATTTACGACAACGAGGTGACGGATACCTACAACGCGGCTTTCCGCGTGCTCAACTGGAAGGATTTTGTCATTCGGGACAATACCATTAAGAATATCCACGCGCTGGCGGATACCAGTACCGGAGTGAGCGACGAGGATTCCAATTATGTGGCCATGCTCCTGCGGGGAGTGGTCAATCCGACCGTGACGAACAACACATTTGAAAATCTGACTTATTATCCGATCCGTGTGATCATGACGACGCAGCCCAACACGGAGTCGGCTGTCAAGGGAGGATATCCGCCGACTGTATCCCAGATTTCCGATGAGAACTGGAACGCCATGCTGGACAATAAACTGACGAATGTCTCCAAGCCGAAGTACAAGGCAATTATTGTGAGGGAGACGGACGATCAGAAGGATTCCAAGGCGGAGAAGAAGAAATTTGCCGCGGGCGGAGAGAGTTCTGACGCGGGGAGCAGTCCGGACGATGAACCGGAGGAAGGTGAGGACGAGAGCGACGAGGAAATGACGGACACCACGGATTGATGCCCGGATGATTGACATTTTATTGATGCCCAGATGGGACAGCATAATTGACAACGTGGACGGCATGCGTTATAATTATACGATATTAAACCCATGAGATGAGGATGGAAGGCAGAGTGTCTTCGGTCTAATTGCTCTGGAATGGAGGTAGTCAATAGTCATGGCAGAGACAAAAAAGAATATTTTAACCTATGAGGGATTGAAGGCTTTGGAGGATGAACTTCATAACCTGAAGGTCAACCGCCGACGCGAAGTGGCTCAGAAGATTAAAGAGGCCAGGGAGCAGGGCGACTTGTCGGAGAATGCGGAATACGATGCAGCCAAAGAGGAGCAGAGAGATATTGAGCTCCGCATTGAGGAGATTGACAAGATACTGAAAAATGCGGAAGTGGTCGTGGATGAGGATGTGGACAGCAGCGTGATCAACGTGGGCTGTACCGTTATCATCAAGGACCTGGAGTTCAATGAGGAGATGGAGTATAAGATTGTCGGCTCCACGGAGGCCAACAGCCTTCAGGGCAGGATTTCCAATGAATCTCCGGTAGGCAGGGCGCTGCTTGGCGCGCAAAAGGGCGAAGTCGTTGAGGTGGAGACTCCGGCCGGCATTATTAAGTATGAGATATTGGATTTCCATAAGAATAATTAAGAGTGAGAGCGAGGAGTTAGAGAACAGTGGCAGAAGATATTAATCAGTTATTGAAAGTCAGACGGGAGAAGCTGGCGGCCCTGCAGGAAGCGGGCAAGGATCCTTTTGTGATCACAAAGTGCGATGTGACTCATCACTCCGTGGAGATCAAGGATCAGTATGACGAGTTAGAGGGGAGCACGGTCACTGTGGCCGGCCGCATGATGTTCAAGCGGGTGATGGGCAAGGCTTCCTTTTGCAACATACGGGATTTTAAAGGCGATATTCAGGCCTATGTGGCAAGGGATAATATCGGTGAGGATTCCTATAAGGATTTTAAGAAATACGACGTGGGCGATCTGTTAGCGATTACCGGCAATGTGTTTAAGACCAAGACCGGGGAGATTTCCGTACACGCGGAGAAGGTTGTCCTTCTCTCCAAGAGCCTTCAGGTTCTCCCGGAGAAGTTCCACGGCCTGACGGATACCGATATCCGTTACCGCCAGCGCTATGTGGACCTCATTATGAACCCGGATGTGAAGGATACATTTGTAAAGCGCTCTAAGGTACTGCACAGCATTCGCAGCTACTTAGATGAGCAGGGCTTTATGGAGGTGGAGACACCGATGCTCGTTCAGAACGCGGGCGGCGCGGCGGCCAGACCGTTTGAGACGCATTTTAACGCGCTGGATGAGGATCTGAAGCTGCGCATTTCGCTGGAGCTGTACTTAAAGAGGCTGATTGTGGGCGGACTGGAAAAGGTCTATGAGATCGGCCGGGTGTTCCGCAACGAGGGACTGGATACGAGACATAACCCGGAATTTACGCTGATGGAGCTGTATCAGGCATACACGGATTATCACGGCATGATGGATCTCACGGAGAATCTGTACCGCTATGTGGCAAAGGAGGTTACCGGTTCGGAGATTCTGACCTATGGCGAGCACCAGATGGATCTCTCGAAGCCTTTTGAGCGCATCACGATGGTGGACGCCGTGAAGAAGTACGCGGGCGTGGATTTTAACGAGGTAAAGGACACCGAAGAGGCGAAGAGGCTGGCAAAGGAGCACAACATCGAGTTTGAGGCCCGGCACAAAAAGGGCGATATTCTGAATCTCTTCTTCGAGGAGTATGTCGAGGAGCACCTGATTCAGCCGACCTTTGTCATGGATCACCCCATCGAGATTTCTCCGCTGACGAAGAAAAAGCCGGATAATCCGGAATATGTGGAGCGTTTCGAGCTCTTTATGAACGGCTGGGAGATGGCGAACGCCTACTCCGAGCTCAACGACCCCATCGACCAGAGAGCCCGCTTTGAGGCGCAGGAAGAGCTGTCGGCTCAGGGAGACGCCGAGGCCAATCACACCGACGAGGATTTCCTCAATGCTTTGAGTATCGGTATGCCGCCGACCGGGGGAATCGGGTTCGGGATTGACCGCATGGTGATGATGATGACGGACTCACCTGCGATAAGAGATGTATTATTGTTCCCCACGCTCAAAAGTATGGATAAGTAAGTGAAGTAAAATCAAGGACACTTCCAGGTGAGAATTGGGGAGTGTCCTTTTGCTATATGGCCAAAAAACAAAAAGGAGCATCGGATATATGAAGAATCGTTATGATTTCAAACGCGGCTTTTATTATGAATTGGAGAGATCCGTGCAGAATAACAAGGTGACTTTTCTGCTGGGGCCGAGAAAGACAGGCAAAACAGTCTGCATGAAGCAGATGGAGGAAGAAATGCCGGAAGCCGAGTATTATGACGCAAAAGTGATGCCGGAGGATGATACGGTCGATCTGTTTGATGAAATAGCCGTCTGCATCCGGAATAACGAAAAAAAGATATTTCTCATTGATGAAACAACCTATCTGCTCCTTCCCGAAAAGATGATCGCGGCAGTCGCGAACGATTTTTCTGATTCCACAAATACAAACACAAGAATTGTGTTTGCAGGAAGCCAGTCAGTGGCATTAGAGGCCTGGGCGTCCAGGGCATTTGCCGGGAACGCTATGTTCATAAACACGGATTT
>CANPZR010000066.1 GCA_947589175.1 uncultured Lachnospiraceae bacterium
CTAACCGCATTTTCAGACATCTGTCACAACCTCCAGATTTTCAGCGATGTCGCTGACCAGACAACAGTTTCCATAGCTCATGGCCTCCAGCAAACTGATCGGCATCCCCTCTACATCGCTTGGCAATACATATACATACGCATTGCTGTACAGTTCCTCCAGCAATTCCCCCTGGACAAAACCGGTTAGAATTACCCTGGGATCCTGCGCTGCCTTTTCTCTGACTTCATTCACATAATCATCGGTATGGCTGCTGCCTCCCGCTATGACCAGTTTCTTATCCGTCTGTATTTCTTTATAGGCATCCAGCAGATAATGCACTCCCTTTTCCGGTACAAGTCTGGCAAGAAAAAGAATGTAGTTTCCTTTCTCCAGCCCCCATTTCCCCCGGATGTAATCATCCGATTTCTTTTCCGGTCGTGTCACACCGTTTGGTATCAGAACGGTGTCTCTCTGGTAGGTATCTTTGAAGTACTTCTGCATATTTGCTGATAAAACAATCAGTTCATCTGCATATTTGGCCGCCATTTTCTCACCAAACAAAAGAAACCTTGTGGCAAATCCACCCCATTTTGACCTCTGCCAATCCAGTCCATGTATAGTCGCTACTGTCTTTATACGAAACAGATGCGGAATCCAGATCATAGAACATGGTCCTTCTGCATGGTAATGAATTACATCATAACGTCCAAATAAAGCCCGGATAGTCGCGAGAAAAGAATAAACAAGGGCATTTAGTTTTTTATTCTGGAATGTCGGGATGGTGATAATGCGTATCCCGCGATATTCCTTCAATTTCTTTTGTCTTTCCCCGTCATTTTCTTTCCCTGATACATGATGACCGCTTCGGTTGTAAACATCTACTCGATGCCCGGCCTTCACCATGCGGATTGCCAGCTGTTCTACGACAATCTCTATTCCGCCTTCTCTGGAAGGTATCCGTTTGTGACCGATCATCGCAATCTTCAATGGTTTCTCCATCAGCACTCCATCTCCCGCAAAATATGATGCTCGCCCCTATCCCTCCATCGAACTATCCACCATCGGATAAAACGGATAGTAATCGTGCATCCTCGGCATCTTCAATTTCTGAAGATTCACCCGCTCCTCGTCCACTCCCGCCAGCCGGCAGAGCTGCTTGACATTTCTCCACATATAAGAGCGGTCAATGGGATTTCCTTCCGGCGTGCGGAACAAAATTCCATTTTTAAATTTCATCTGACGGCTATATATCAGCAGCGACTCTTGCAGATAATCCGGGATCACCAGCTCCCTGGTATGTTTTCTCCTTGTAACAGAAAGTTTTCCTTTCTTCACCGCTTCTACCGTCAATAGCTTTAGTTCGGAAACGCGCAGATCCATATGGCACAATGTCTGAATTATCATCATTAGTCGGTAATCCTCCATATACAGTGCTGTGGATACCAGTTTTTGATAATCGGCACGGGAAATGTATCGCCCACCATCGTTAAACAATGTTGGTTCTACACTGTATGCCGTGACTGTGACTTCCGGCTCCCAATTCATGGCACGGCAAAATCCCCGGACAGCAAAGAGGAACGTGTTGGCGCTGCTCTTTTTGTAGTGCCTGTCCTCCACCAGCCAGTTTTTAAAGGATTCCAGCGATGTCGACGTGATTTCTCTTCCGTCTAAAAATTCATCTAGCTTCCCTAACTTGGTGACATACTGATTCACGGTTTCTTCACCTACCCGGACGTCATTCCGAAGCCATACCTTGAAATCTTCCACCTGTTCTTCTGTAATTGTTTTCACCGCTCCATACCCCCAAGCGCCGGCACGCCGATAGCTGCCGTATTGATTTTCTTTACGATTTCCAGTGTGACCTGAACCTGTCTTACCGTCCCAAGAAGCTGTACTTCTAGATTGGCCAGCCTTCTGTGCCTGTCCACCTTCTTGATCAGCCTGTACTTTTTCTCATCCTGAAGCGGTCCCTCGTAAATCTCGAACTGTCCGTCAATCAGATTTCCGGTCGATTTCTGTATGACATGGCGCTCATCCATCAATTCTTCCAGAAATCGCTGTTCTTCCGGGTAAACAGGAACAAAATCCTTCCCGACGCGCACCGGCTTCATAATGCGGGACAGCGGTTTCAGCCGCTCCTGCACTTCTTCCGGCTGTTCGGTGTCCAGAAAGAAATAATCCGGGAACAGCGGCAACAGCTTTTCGTGCCATTCTTTCTTAAAATGCTTCAGACAAATATACCTTGGAATAAAAAGTTCTTTTACCACTCCTTCCGGCATGGCAGTCCTGCATTTGCCGCATACCTTTTCTATGTCCTCATTGCCCAGAGCCTGCACTACATACCACATGAATCCGCTTCCTTTCTGCACAGAATACCGCACCTTTTCGCTTGATCCGGCAGTTGTCCACATAATTTATATTATGGAGGACAAAGAGCCACAACGTGCGGAAAAACGTTAAATAAACAGATCCTTTCAAGCGAAAAAAAAGACAGAACAGACAAACTTACGAATTACAAAGAAACATATTTTATACCATCATAAAACATTTATAAAAATGAAACGGACGCAAATAACGCTGAAATATGAAAATTTTAGTACTTGCATATGCCACGGATGTATGGTATACTTCTCTTGATTCTAGGAGAAGTTCATATAATATAAATTATGTGGATTTTATATTTTCACTAACAGGTCCATCCTTTCTAACAGCTTTCGGTACTTGCTATATGATTCTTTTAGATAAATCCTAGTCGTTTCAATGTTACTGTGTCCCATCATATCCGCCAGTTTGACAACATCATGAGTTAATCTGTAGAATGTCCGGGCGAAAAGATGGCGCAGATTGTGGGGGAATACCTTGTCCTCATCGACTCCGGCTATCCGGCACAGTTTTTTCATCTCCCGCCAGATATAGCTCCGGTCCAGCGCCTTTCCCTTTTTCGTCTGGAACACGGGTCCTCTTTTTATGCCGCACTGATAGACATAGCAGAGCAGGCTCTTTTGCAACTCCTTAGGCAGCATGATCTTCCGCTCTTTTCCCTTGTTGTAGATAGACGCCGTGCCGTTTTTTAGCGCCTGTACGGTGATGAAAGCCAGCTCTCCTACCCGTATGCCTGTGGCGCAGATGGTCTGGATGACCAGACCAAGCCGGATTTTCCCGGTCTCCGCAGCTGCCTTCACCAGTTTCTTGTATTCTTCCTTGGTCAGTTCTTTTTCTTCCGGCATAAACGTCTCTTTCTGGATTTTATATGTGCTTACCCTCAGATCATGCCACTCCATAAACTCAAAGAACTGGTTCGCCGCCACAAGATAGGTATTGACGCTGGTGGTCTGGTAATCCATTTCGTTTTTCAGACAGTCCTTGTACTCCAGTACCAGCTCCCGATTCAGGCTCCGCCCCGCCGCGTAGTCCAGCAGCTTTTCTAAGTCGCCCATGTACTTGGTTATAGTATTTTTGCTTTTTTCCTGTTCGTAGAGATACGCTCGGAAATTCTCCAGTGCTTTAGGGGTGATTTTTCTTTTTTTCATAGGTTTTGCCTCCTTAAAAATACAGGCAGGCAATGCCGTGATGCAACATTCTGCACCTGACCTGCACTGTCTGCCTTTTTTAGTTTATCTTTATCATACTTCATTTAGGTCTTTTACGCAGAAAATTAAAGGAAATCTTTTTCTTCTCATGGTAGGCATTGAGGATTTCCCCGTAAAGCGCCTCGCGGAACTCCTTTGTAATTTTGCTGTCATTTCTATTCACTTCACTGATTCTGATCCTATAATTCATGATTACCTCCGTTCCGAAAACATTTTGTTTCCTATTATGAATGTCCTGCTCTACACTCATTGTCATCTGTTGCTAATTTACAGCGGCATACAAACCTCTGCGAGCCGTGATAGGCACATGTAAAAAGAGTAAGCCTTTCTTCGTCACTCTCCGCGCGGACGGATGTATCGTAAGATCCTACTATTCCGGTATCCTCCACTATATAAGTGTGCGTTGCCATCTCTTTATCTGTTACCTTGACCTCGGCTCCGTCCGCAATGCTGGAAAGATTCGTGAAAAAAATCCCCCTGCTGCTACCATTA
The DNA here is from genome assembly GCA_947589175.1 of uncultured Lachnospiraceae bacterium. GTDB lineage: Bacteria > Bacillota > Clostridia > Lachnospirales > Lachnospiraceae > Eubacterium_F. The sequence goes on from CANPZR010000066.1 coordinate 4,065, forward strand.
TGTCCTGCCAGTACGCAGTTTCCCTTTTCCAAAAGCCCTGCCGTCTCCGGCAGATGACCGATACCCATATTCAGGTGTCCGGCGTCCGCGCCTTCAAAAATCGGGTATCGGATGTTAAGGCTCTCAATCTCAAGAATGCCGATGGCGCCTTCGGGAAGTTTCGCGGAAGCCTTCTTTTTACTAATGCCGGCTTTGCCTTTTTCATCCCCCTCATCCTCTGTCACTCCAATCTGGTTGATATAATCTTCTGCCTGCCTTTTGTCAAAAAAGCGGAACAGAAAAGGGACTGCCGCAAGAGCAATCCCCACAGTAATAAGAAATACAATTCCTTTTTTGCTCAATCTTACCTCACCCTTTCTTCTCGTATTTCCCTGTCATCTTCCCGGATTTCTGTTTTTGGCTGGCTGCTGTCAGAATTTTCCCTGCTCAGGTCAAGTTCTGCATTGATCTCATACTGGCGGGCCAGTTTCTGTTTTAATTCTTCCTCATGTAAAAAGGGCTTTTCGTAATCCTCTTTCGCCCGTTCCATATTACGGCGGTATTCCTCCAATCGCTGTTCCAGAAAAGCAATCTTTTCCTGAATGCCATTGAAAGCGTTTTCAAGACGCATTATCAGCCCTATGGGGGAAGTAGACATCTCTATGCTGTAGCTGGTTCTTCCAGAAAGCAGCAGATAGTTAGTTCCCATGAAATTCTTTTCAACAGAAAGGGTAAACCCTTTATACCTGCCCAGTTCTGTCGTCAATCCAACCTTTGCCCTGCTGATCGCCGCAATCAGCGCGGTTCCTCCATCCACCCTTTCTTCATAGGCAGTGTTGCCCACGGTAACAGAAAATTCCGGTTCTTTCGCCGCCATTTCATCACGGGCAAGAACATCCGCATGGACGCACTCCAATTTTTCCTCTGCGGCCTTGATCAGCTTTGGATACTTCACCGTAAAATCATCCTGATTCTGATAATGCTTCTGGTCATAGGAGGACTTTAGCAGTTTCAGCCTCTGTACATCATTGTCAATTTCCATCTTTTCCTTAATCAAGGGATTGCCCGTTGCAACTGCCTTAATCTCCGCATACTGGAACGTCACCTCATCAATGTCCTCGCAGCTTCTGGATACAGACTTGCTTGTCATGATCTGAGAGATAAAACGCTGCTTGTTCTCTACAATGCTCCAAGAATACGCATCAAAAGTCCCTTTTGTCACATATCGGTAAACAGCCACCTCGCTGTTTTCATTGCCCTGGCGTAATCCCCTTCCCTCCCTCTGCTCAATGCTGGAGGGTTTCCAAGGACAGTCTACATGGTGCATGGCAATCAGATGAGTCTGGACATTGACGCCGGTTCCGCACTTATCCGTCGAGCCGATCAGGATCTTTTTTGTCCCCTGCCGCATTTCACGGAACAGTACTTCTCTCTGGGCGTCAGTCTTTGCGTCATGCACGAAAGCAATCTCATCCGGCGGGATTCCCATACGCACCAGTTCCGTCTTGATATAGTTATAGACGTCAAATTCATTGCCCCGCTTATAGTAATCTGGATCCAGCATTTCCTCTTTCCAGCTTCCCTTTGGCGTCCCAATATCTGAAAAAACAAGCTGCGTGCCGATAATTCCCTGCTCTTTTGCCTGCTGGTATTCATGGAAGATATTCTCGGCTACCTGCTGCAGTTTTCCTGAAGGATTGGCAGGAGCTGTCGGTTCCAGCAGCCTTGCGTCCGTGCCAAGAAGCCTTGCATCATTTGTAATCTTCAAGAAATTGTCTACGTCTGGCTTCACGCTCCCGCTGTGGATTTTCTCAGCCCGTTCCACAAATTCCTCCATGACTTCCTTGGTGTACCAGTCCGGCTCTGTACTCTCGATTACATAATTTCCCCCTCGCAGCGCCGGCACCTCCAAATCCAGCGTGTCCCTCATCCGTATATCCGCTGTCTCTTTAAAGAGATTCATTAACTCCGGCAGATTCTTAAAACGATTAAAGCGGTTCCGAAACTGGAAACCGTTCCCCTCTACATTCAGTTCCAGTGAGCTTGTCACTTCCCCGAAATTTGCCGCCCAGCTGTCAAAGTGATAAATGCCTAACTGCTCCAGCGCCTCTTTCTGAAGAAATGCCTGCATGACATACATCTCGCACATGGTATTGCTAATCGGAGTGCCGGTCGCAAATACGATTCCTCTGCCGCCGTTTATTTCGGATATATACTGGCACTTCATAAACATATCCATGGCCCGCTTGCTCCCATTGCCGGTAATCCCGGCGACATTTGTCATTTTAGAAAAAATGCTCAGGTTCTTAAACGCATGCGCTTCTGCTTGTGTCAAGTAAGAAACAAAAAAAATATTTTTTATAAGAGATGCCATTCCCAATCTCCACAACAGGTGAATCACCTTTGTACCATAAAATCATCCGCATTCCATTTTCTATTCTTCAGTTTCGCTTTGATTTCTACAATAAACACATTTTTACTTCACTTTCTTTTTCACCCATTTTGCCACGTTCTTACTGGACGCATCTATCAAGTCCTTTTCTTTTACCACTTTCGCACCTTTAACCGATGCTTTTATCCCTTTTGTGCTAACAAAGATTACACTTCCGCCACCAATACAAAACGGCACAATCTTTTTCCCTTTCAGATTATAAGATTCCAAAAAAGGTCGTATAATCATTGGGCTCTTCCCATGTCATATTGGATAACCTACATCTGTCAAGTATGGGACAAAAACTTTCACTGTACTAAGTACTAACATTTTCATCAAAATCTAATACATACTTTGCTTTCTATTCCATACTTAAACTCTATAAATTTATATTAAAAAATTGCACCATTACCTTACAAAATGGCGCAACCAATTCATTGTATCGTTTCCCTATTATATTGTATTCGTATATTTTGAATTTTTTTCATTTATTCTCACATATTAAAAGAAACATCAACTAAACAAAACCTTAAAAGCCAATTTCATTTTTAAACATTAAAGTTTCATCCATTTCAAGATTTTTTAACTAAGAACCAAATTCCACTCTTAATTTTAACCAATAGCAAATCGAAGTTTTACTAAACTTATCTTTAACATAGGCAAAATGCTTTTATTCTCACTAAAAGAAATTCTATTTTCGACACTTACTTGACACTACTATTCAAAAAAAGACAAAAAAACCAAAACAACTTAACTACTAATTTCAAGCAATATCTCAGTTTTAGTGCATATTAACCTCATAGAAATCATATTGCCTTTATAAGTTCCATGATCTTCACATAAATCTATAGCTTTATTAAATTCACCATTCTCAAAAGCCAGAACAAACTGTTTTATAGGCATTTCTGAATCAAACTTGACAATACATTTTTCATCTCCGTTTTTTACTTTATTAAATAAATCAATCATTTTATATAATACAATTAATACATATTCCAGGCTATTTAATAACTTCAAAAAAGCAGTAGCATATTCAAATTCATAGACATCAAATAAACCACTCCAAAATTCATCAATTGGGATGTTCAATCTTTTCATGAGAAAATTACTTTCCACGTACAAATCAGTATATAAATCATCAGGTAACATTAATTGCAATCTCATTAGTGCCACATCTTCTTTTTTACGTATATATTTCTTTCTCATAAAAATCTTATCCAAAAAAATATATGAATTATATGCTAATTCAAATTTATTGACCGTAAATAAGGAATCATCCACTGCTATTAAATCCATCATGCCTAGAAGCAAAAAAGTAGGTGCAATATCTCTATATTGGTCATCTGTGAAATCATTACATTTTTTCAATCGTTCTAAAATCAAACTACATTTTTCATAAATGCATAAATCACTTTCTTCGGCAGATATCTTATTAATTAATGTGTGATTTGCAACAAAGATTTCTAGTAATTCAACAAAAGTTGTATAATTTATTTTATATTTTTGCAAAGTAATTTCATCTATAGATAAATCGTTTAATACATTGACAACATATTTTTCACCATCCCTATCATGATTTTGAACGCCATCAACTATACCTATATCATGTATTAACGCTAATACCCTTAAAACCAATCTACTTTCTTCTTTCATATTCCAGTATATTCTATTCATAACATGAAAAGTATTTCTCAATTCATAATCGTCCACGTTAAAAGATGTTGGCATCAAATCATTAGGTATATTGAATGATATTAATTGATAAACATATAAAACATGAACCATCCAGCCATTTTGCTTATATGTATTTATCCCTCCTCTTTTTATTTCATTAATTTTTTTAAAGAAAGGAGAAACCTGATCAAGCATTGAAACATCTCCCATTTTTACAGCATTTAAATACCATAAAATTATATAACCTTTATCTATATCAAAAATATCAAAAATATCCTTTTTTACCTTGCCAAAATTGATTTCTACATCCGAGAAAAGTCCATCTATTTTTTCAGGACATAATGGTGGCAATTTAGTAATATTATTATTATTTATTATCTTTCCTCTTTCCCGATAATATACAGGAAAATCAAACTCTGAAAGAATATTATTTTGCATAATACCTTTATAAATATTCTTCATTGCTCTACCTCCTATCATATAATTTCTTAATATATTCTTCATTATCAATCATATCTAAATTAATAGTCTTTAATCCAACATCATTCCATGTAACATTCCAATAATCAAAAAATTGCTTAAATAAAATTTTATTTTTGCCTTGCAAAATCAATTGTGGTAATTTTTCCCCATTATCATTTACTCGATAATGTCCAACATAAATTTTTTGATTATCTATTATAGCAATTCTAAAAACAGGCATATGAGAATATACTTTAATCTCTATATTCAACCCCATCTTTTTATATTCCCTTAATTCCCTCATATTTTTTAAAACGGATTCTTTCAAATATTCCTCAGCCTTTCCTAATGCGGTCGATAAATGCTTTGCCGACTCACACATTGGATTAAGCATAATAATCCTAACGCTACCATTACACATTAACAATTTTTTCATCACTTCATCAAAATTATGTGCATCTTTTATCCATTTCGTAGCAGCAATTCCCATAAAAAAGAAATTATTGTCACATTCTGACAGTATGTTTTCAGTTGAACCTTTGCCTTTTGTAGTTGAAGGCGCAATATCTATTACACCCACTTCATTATATGTTTGTAGGTTTTTTTTCATACTCAAGGCTGTGTTGCATTTTTTACATTTATAACTATGTAATATACAATTGATTGCAATAAATATCAAAAATACAACAACTTCTATTATAATAACAGCATATTCATTATTTTTAAATTGAAAAATCAAACTTCCTAAATTAATAATAACTGTCGCTAAAACAGCCGCACTAGTATTTATTATAATTTGTATTGCATACTCATGTTTCATTCTACTTTTTCCTTTTCGTTGATGTAATCAATTGCTGTTTTTGATGCAACAGGATACCATCTATTATGCAATTCACAAAATTTTCGACACTGACCACGGTTTCTAAAACCTTCAAAAGATTTTGTACCAGGTAATTGTTGTAAAAATACAATTCCACCATCTTCTTTACAAACCCCTGTTACAGTTTCACTATATGTTCTACAAATAGCAATGCCAGTGAAAAACACTGTTTTATTAATTCCCTGCCCCATTTCATAAGATCTTGCACCTGCTATAACCACATAATCACTTTTTTGCATTATATTTGCACATTTCTTAGAAAGCTTTTTACCATTAAAAGTTCCTGCTGCCATCCCATAATGACTAATTTTAAATCTACCCTCATTTTGGAACTCCTTTAGTCTCCTAAAAACAGACAGTTGCATAAATTCTTCTACATCCTTCCATGATGCATCATTACTATATGATTGAAATCTTGGTACAATATATATATCCAAGTTACTATTAACTACTAATAACAGCTCCATAAATTTCATCTCGAACAATGTAGGAATATAGTCATCTGTAAACCAGCAAATCGAAGTTTTCTTTTTTGCATTAACTACCTTTTCTTCAAAATCTAACCAAGAATCAATATCTATAATTCCTTTTTGAACCACATCATCTAAAACCATATATATCAAATTGATTTTTTCCTCATCACTCTCATCTCCACTTAAAGGAATAATTTTATTTCTTGAAAGCGGAGAAGTAGCAGCCAATTCGTCTTTTATATCCATCCCAATCATTCCACTATATATTGATTGAATTAATCGGTCTCGAAGATTATATTCCCCTTTCTCAAGCACAACAGGAATTAACTTTTTCCCTAAACGATTAAAGTTAAGATATGTGTTAATCTCATAATTTGGATCATCATAAATTAAAAATAAAATAATTCTCCGAAACATATCACTATATTCTTGATTTGGTATGGTTTCATAAAATTTTTTCCCATTTTTATCTTTAAAAAACAGAATTTGATACGCAACATTTATAAGTTCTTCCTCGCCAAATATACGTAATTTTTCGCTAAATTCAGAATTTCTCTGCAATTGCTTGATTTCACCACCGATTGCTTTTTTAAACCACTCATAAAATGATTGTTTCTTTTCATCAAACAAAAAATTTACATACTGCTCTCTTTCAGAAATGTAAAAAGTTCCAGCTTCATAATCATTTGTAAAAAGTGTTTTGTACTGTTCCTTGTCAAGTAATTCATAGGGCAACATACATATTTTTTCTATAATATAAGCCTCCTGAATATTCTCGTGCGGCAGAGCCGCCCGTCCGGGGTGGCGTGAGCCACCTGTCCAGACGGAATGAGCCACTTTAAT
>CANPZR010000067.1 GCA_947589175.1 uncultured Lachnospiraceae bacterium
TGATGGAGTACAACGCGGAAGCTACCGGTGAGAAGTACCGGGATATCGCCAAAGCCATGGGCGTAGAGGGAACGGAGAACATGTCCCAGGAAGAGTACCGCAAGGCAGCCATTGACGCCGTGCGCCAGCTGTCCATCGACGTAGGTATTCCTCAGGATCTGAAGGAAATTGTAAAAGAAGAGGATATCCCGTTCTTGGCACAGTCTGCATATGACGATGCATGTCGTCCGGGCAACCCGAAAGAGACAAGCGTAGAAGACATTACAGAACTGTATAAGAGCCTCCTGTAAGCAGGACAAAAGACCGGCACATGATTGGGGCGGCCTGCTGCAGCGGGGACACCTGCGTCCCCCGCCAGCCGTCCCGGATGTGCCATTTGTAATAGCCCCACACATCCGAAAAAAGAACTGGAAATATTATTTATTTGTGGTATAATGTACGCGAAGGCAATGAGCCGTGCGCCCCCTGCCGACTGACAAGTCGTCTGCTTGCAGACACGGCTTGTCAGTCGGCAGGGGGCATAGGGCGAAGCCCGCGACGCTGAAATTCCTTCGGGATTTCAGCGTACACCACGGCGAAGCCGTCAAAGATGGTGAGGCGAAGCCCGCGAAAGTCACGGCGAAGCCGGCAACTGTCAAAAATCCGGAGGATATGATGGAACGTACATCGATGGAGTACCGCCGCAGGCGGGTTAAGATTATAAAGAAAATTATTATAGGGATTATTATTTTCTGTCTGCTTATGCCGTCGGTTCTCTCAATTATACTGATGGTGAAAGTAGCATCGCTTCAGTCCCGGGTAGACGAACTGTCCCAGGAAAGAGTTGCCCAACAGGCGATTTCCACCGATGCGGACAGGAACACGCTGGACGAGAACGAAGGGGCTCCGCTCTCAGAAGAGCCGTCGTCTGCCGACACAGCGTCCGCATCCTCCGTTGTATCGAAAGAAACCGCTGCTTCTCAGGAAGGAGCGGCCACGCCGGGGGCGGTGACGTCGGAGGCGTCAAACAAAGTATATCTTACTTTTGACGACGGACCCGGCACTCAGACGGAGAAGATTCTGGACATTCTGAAGGAGGAGGGTGTAAAAGCTACTTTTTTTGTTACAGGAAAGAAAGATTCTTATTCGCGGGGAATATATAAGAGAATTGTGGACGAGGGCCACACGCTGGGAATGCATTCCTATTCCCATATCTATGAGAATATATACGCGTCGGCAGATGCGTTTCGCAAGGATACAAAGAAAGAATATGAGCTGATTTATGAGATTACGGGACAGTATCCAAAGTTTTACCGGTTTCCGGGGGGGAGCGGCTCAGGAAAGATGCAAGTGCCGCTGCAGGAACTGACGGCTGTCCTGGATGAATTTAATTTGCAATATATAGACTGGAATATTATCAGTATGGACGCTGTGAATCCAGGGGCGAGCAAGGAAGATATCGCCAGAGGAATCGTGGAGGCGGCAGAACAGTATTCTACATCTGTAGTTTTGATGTACGACTCCGCGAATATGAAAAAAACGGTAAAGGCGCTTCCGTCCCTGATCAGACAGTTGAAAGAAAAAAATTATGAGCTGCTGGCGATTGATGAAAATACGGCTTTAATTCGTCACAATCAATAGCAAGCAGAATGGAGGATACTATGAGTTTTTTTAAAGACTTGAAAGAAGACATCGCTCAGTCCATCAGCGAATTGTCAGAGTCACTGGACGAGAATCTCGGTCTTGATGAGAAGAACCCGGCGGGACAGCCGGACTCCCTCCCAGGAAACGAATCGGCAGATCTGACCAAAGAGCAGGAATCAGCCGGCTGGGAGGAGCTGAATGTTCTGGATGGCGCGGATTCATCCGGGGATGCAGATATGTTTGGCGAGCTGGAGCCTATGGATGTCCTGAGCGTAGTTGATTCGGCGGAATCCGCAGAGCCCACTGGATCTGCAGCGGAGCTGGAGCCGACGATGCCGATTGAATTTGCAGAGCCGATTGAGTCCATGGAGGAGCCGACGATGCCGATTGAATCCACAGAGTCCGCGGAGTCCATGGAGCAGCCTGTGGAAGAACCGGAGCCGGCAGAGCCCGTAGAGTTAGCAGAACCGGCAGAGGAGCCGGAAGCAATAGAACATGTTGAGGAGGAACCGATTGCAATGGAAAATGAAGTAAATGCAAATACGTATGCAGATGAGGAAGAAGTACCGGAAGTTACCGTCATTACCAAAGGCACGACTATCAGCGGCGGTATCAAGTCAGATACGTCTTTGGTAGTAAAGGGTGTTATCGAGGGCGATGTAGAATGCGATGGCAAGCTGACCATTACCGGACGCGTGACCGGTAATACGATTGCCGCCGAAATTTATGTCAATACGCCGAGACTGGAAGGGGATATTAACAGTAAGGGCATTGTCAAGATTGATGTGGGAACTGTCGTAATCGGCAGCGTGAGCTGCACGTCTGTTGTAATTGCCGGTGCGGTCAAGGGCGATATCGAGGTCAATGGACCGGTTGTTATCGATTCCACAGCTGTTGTCAAGGGAAATATCAGCGCCAAGTCCATTCAGATCAACAGCGGCGCCGTTATTGACGGACATTGTTCCCTGCAGTTCGCGGACGTGGATCTGGATTCCTTCTTTGAGTAAAAGGGAGGGCGTACGGTATGCAGCGATATAAGAGAGTTCTTTTAAAACTCAGCGGCGAGGCTCTGGCAGGCGACAAGGGCACCGGCTTTGACGAGGCCACCTGTATTCCGGTGGCGGAGCAGATCAGGCAGTTAGTGAAGGACGGCGTAGAGGTCGCTATCGTGATCGGCGGCGGCAATTTCTGGCGGGGCCGATCGAGCGAAAATATCGACCGGACCAAGGCGGATCAGATCGGGATGATGGCGACGGTGATGAACTGCATCTACATGTCGGAGATCTGCCGGTCCGTGGGGCTTTCGACGCAGGTGCTCACGCCCTTTGAGTGCGGCTCCTTTACAAAGCTGTTCTCCAAGGACCGGGTGAACAAGTATCTGTCCAAGGGCATGGTGGTCTTTTTCGCGGGGGGCACGGGCCATCCGTATTTTTCCACGGATACGGCTACGGCGCTGCGGGCCATTGAAATTGACGCGGACGTGATTCTGGCGGCCAAGTCCATCGACGGCGTGTACGATTCGGATCCGGCGGTGAATCCGGACGCGAAAAAATATGATACGATGAAGATGTCGGACATTGTGGATCAGAAGCTGGGCGTGGTCGATCTGGCGGCGGCGGTTCTGTGCATGGAGAACCGGATGCCGATGTACATTTTCGGACTGAATGAAGAAAACAGCATTATCAATACGGTGAACGGCGCCGGTACCGGCACGGACATCACGGTAGAATAGAGGAGGAACAACATGGACTTAAAGTCATATGAAGAAAAAATGGAAAAATCCCTCTCCAATCTGGAGGACGAGTACACGACGATTCGGGCGGGACGCGCCAATCCGAGAATTTTAGACAAGATTCAGGTGGATTATTACGGCACGATGTCGCCCCTGCAGAGCGTGGCCAACATCTCTGTGCCGGAGGCGCGGATGATTCAGATTCAGCCGTGGGAATCCAGCCTGATCAAGGACATTGAGAAGGCGATTCTCTCATCGGATCTGGGACTTACCCCGGCCAACGACGGCAAGACAATCCGCCTTGTGTTCCCGGAGCTGACCGAGGACCGGCGCAAGGAGCTTGTCAAGGATGTAAAGAAAAAGGGCGAGGCCGCCAAGGTGGCTATCCGCAATATCCGCCGGGACGCCAACGACGCGGTGAAGAAGGAATTTAAGGCAAATGAGATCTCGGAGGACGAGCAGAAGCAGCTGGAGGACAAGATTCAGAAAATGACGGATAAGTACACCAAGGAGATCGACAAGGCGATTGACAGCAAATCCAACGAAGTTATGACGGTATAAGAAAGCGGCAGGGACAAACGATATTTTGTCTCTCTGATATCACAGGAACAGGACAGTGAACCACAAAAAAGGAGGAAACTGTCCTGCCTTTTTGTAAACGGGAAAGAGGAGGAAGGATGGACCGTTCTGAGTTAAAGGCGCCCAACCACGTTGCCATTATTCTGGATGGAAACGGCCGGTGGGCCAAGAAGAGGATGCTGCCGAGAAAGGCCGGTCACGCGGCGGGCAGCAAGACGGTAGAGCAGATCTGCGAGGACGCCTACAATCTGGGAATCAATTATTTGACCGTCTACGCGTTTTCCACGGAGAACTGGAAGCGCCCGGCGGACGAGGTGGACGCCCTGATGAAGCTTTTGCGGCAATATTTAAAGGACTGCATCAAGAGAAGCACCAAGAACAACATGTGCGTCCGGGTGATAGGGGACATTTCCCTTCTGGCGGAGGATATGCAGGAGAGCATCCGGGAGCTCGAGGAGATTACAAAAGACAACACGGGACTGCATTTCCAGGTGGCGCTCAACTACGGGAGCCGGGATGAGATGATCCGGGCAATCCGGGCGCTGGCTGCTAAGGCGAAGGCGGGCGAGGTGGCGCCGGAGGAGATTGACGAGGAGATGTTTGCCGGATATCTGGACACGAAGGGGATTCCGGAGCCGGATCTTCTGATCCGCACCAGCGGGGAGGAGAGGCTGTCCAATTTTCTTCTGTGGCAGTTAGCCTATACGGAGTTTTATTTTACCGATGTGCTGTGGCCGGATTTTAACAAAAAGGAGCTGCAGAAGGCCATTGACTACTACAATGGGAGAGACCGGCGCTTCGGCGCTGTGTAAATAGCGTGTCCGGGCGGCGCAAAATTACAAAAATGGAGGCAATTATGTTTGTCACACGCTTGATAAGCGGCGTTGTGCTGGTGGCTTTGGCGGTGCTCGTGTTTTTCGCGGGCGGCGGCTGGCTGGCAGCGGTGTTGGGAGTTCTCGCCCTGATAGGGCTATTTGAATTGTTCCGGGTACAGAAAATGGAGTGGCACCCCATGGCGTGGAGCGGCTATATCCTGTCGGCGGGGTACTATGTGCTCTTGTATCTGGGGCTGTCCCGATGGACGACGGGGCTTCTGATCCTGCACCTGGTGACAGTTTTGATTATTTATGTGTTACAATATCCCGCGTACCGGATTGACAAACCGGCGTTCAGCGTGCTGGCGCTCTTGTACGTCAGCGTCATGCTGGGCTGTATTTACCAGACCCGTATGCTTGAAGGCGGACGGTGGCTGGTATGGCTGATTCTGATTGGATCGTGGGGATCGGATACCTGCGCCTATGTGGTCGGGAAAATGTTCGGAAAGCACCATTTTTCCGAGCTGAGCCCCAAAAAGACCATCGAGGGATGCGTGGGCGGTATTCTGGGAGCGGGACTGATCGGATATATATTTTCCCGCTTTTTTCCCTACACGCACATGTTCCTTCTGCCCACGGGATTTGTCTTTCCGCTGACTGCAGTGGTCAGCGCGGCGATTTCGCAGTTCGGGGACCTGGCGGCGTCGGCCATCAAGCGCAATTTTGACGTCAAGGATTACGGGCGCCTGATTCCGGGGCACGGCGGCGTGATGGACCGGTTTGACAGCGTAATTTTTGTGGCGCCATTTGTCTACTATTTGCTGGTGCTCACCTCATATATTCATTTATAGGGGCGGGCAAATGGGCGGCTCAAAATGACGATTGAAATGGGGAGTGAAAATGAAGACAATTACTATATTGGGTTCCACGGGTTCCATCGGGACGCAGACGTTGGATGTAGTGCGGCACAATCCGGGGGATTTCCGGGTGGCGGCGCTGACAGCCGGCTCCAATTTAAAAAAAATGGCGGAGCAGATCCGGGAATTTCACCCGCTGTACGCCGTGATGAAGGATGAGGACATGGCGGAGGAGCTGGCGGCCATGACGGCAGGGGAGAACTGCAGGATTCTCTATGGCATGGGCGGCTTTGTGGAGACGGCCACGCTGCCGGAGGTGGATACGGTCGTGGCGGCTATGGTGGGCATGATCGGGCTGCGCCCGGTGATGGAGGCCATCAGGGCGGGGAAGAATATCGCCCTTGCCAACAAGGAGACGTTAGTCACGGCGGGACACATCATCATGCCTCTCGCGAGGGAGCACGGCGTGAAAATCCTGCCGGTGGACAGCGAGCACTCGGCCATTTTCCAGTGTCTGCACGGGGAAAAGAGAGAGCAGGTCGAGACGATTTTTCTGACGGCGTCGGGCGGACCGTTCCGAAAGAGTTCTAAGGAGGATTTGGAGCATGTCACGGTCGAGCAGGCGCTCGCCCATCCCAACTGGTCGATGGGGAAGAAGATTACGATTGACTCCGCGACGATGATCAACAAGGGACTGGAGATTATTGAGGCCAAATGGCTCTTTGGCGTGGACGTCTCCCAGATTCATGTGCTGGTGCAGACGCAGAGCATCATCCACTCGATGGTGGGATTTAGGGACGGCGCGGTGATGGCGCAGCTTGGGACGCCAGATATGCGGCTGCCGATTCAGTACGCCCTGTACTACCCGGACCGGGTATTTTTAGGCGGGGAGCGGCTGGATTTTGAGGCGGTGGCGGAGATTCATTTTGAAAGGCCGAATACCGACGTGCTGCGGGGGATTCCCCTGGCGGTGGAGGCCAGCCGGGCGGGGGGCAGCATGCCCACGGTCATGAACGCGGCGAACGAGTACGCGGTGGCGAAATTTTTAAATCAGGACATAGGATTTTTACAAATTTATGATATGATAGAATTTGCCATGAAGGGGCACAAAAAAATTGAGAATCCTTCGCTGGATGAAATCCTTGCGGTCGAGCAGGAGACCTATGAGCGTTTGGATCGGGAATGGAGGCTGTGATGAGCTTTTGGAATATTTTACTGGCGATACTGGTGTTCAGCGTCATTATCATCGTGCATGAGTTCGGACATTTTATCGTGGCGAAGTACAACAAGGTAGAGGTCAATGAATTTTCCCTCGGGATGGGGCCGAGGCTGATTTCCTGGGGAAAGACGGAGAAGGGATACCGGGTCGTGTTTTTTAAGACGACGAAGTATCTGGAGGAGCACCCCATGTTCGGGCGGAATACGCTCTACTCCTGGAAGCTTCTGCCCTTTGGCGGTTCCTGCGCCATGCTGGGAGAGGACGAGGAGGTAGAGGATGAGAACGCATTCGGCAAAAAATCCGTCTACGCCCGCATGGCGATTGTGTTTGCGGGACCCTTTTTTAACTTTATCCTGGCCTTTGTCCTGTCGCTGATTATCGTGGGCGTGGCGGGCTACGAGGTGTGCCGCGTCTCCTTTGTGGAGGAGGGTTCTCCGGCGGAGGCGGCGGGACTGGAAGCGGGCGACAAGATTGTCGGCGTCAACGGGGAAAAGATTGTGATCGATTCCGACCTCAGGCTCTATCAGGTGGTTCATCCCTTTACGGACGCGCCGGTGACGCTGGATGTGGAGCGGGGCGGCGAGGAAAAGGAATTTGTCATCACGCCCCGGCTGGTGGAGAGAGACGGGGGCAGCGCGTACCTGTGCGGGTTCAGTCACGCGTCTCCGAGAGAGTCCGCCGGATTTTTTGGCTCGATTAAGTATGCCGCGTATGATGTGAAGTATTATATAAAAATGACCGTTCAGAGCCTCGGCATGATTTTCCGGGGCAAGGTGAGCAAGGACGATGTCGCGGGGCCGGTGGGCATCGTGAAACTGATCAGCGATGAAGTGGACGACGCCAACGAGCACGGGGGCGCGGGTATTGTGGCGCTGAGCCTGATGAGCTTCGCGGTCCTTCTCTCGGCGAACTTAGGCGTGATGAATCTGATTCCGATTCCCGCGCTGGATGGTGGAAGGCTTCTATTTCTGATTATTGAGTGGATTCGGAAAAAACCGCTCCCGCAGCGGTTCGAGGGCTATGTCAATATGGCGGGATTCATGCTCTTGATGGGGCTGATGGTGTTTATTATGTTTAATGATATAACCAAGTTTTTCAGGTGATTTATATGAGAAAAAATACGAGAGAGGTACGGATTGGCGATGTGGCGATCGGGGGGAGCAACCCCATCGCGATTCAGTCCATGACCAATACAAAGACGGAGGACGCGGCGGCGACTGTGGAGCAGATTCTCAAGCTGGAGCAGGCGGGCTGCGAGATTATCCGGTGCGCGGTGCCGACGATGGAGGCGGCGGAGGCACTGTCAGAGATCAAGAAAAGGATTCACATTCCGCTTGTGGCGGACATTCATTTTGACTACCGGCTCGCCATCGCGGCGGTGGAGCACGGCGCGGACAAAATCCGCATCAATCCCGGCAATATCGGCAGCGAGGATCGGATCCGCGCGGTGGTGGAATGCTGTCGGGAGCGGCAGGTTCCCATCCGCGTGGGCGTCAACAGCGGCTCTCTGGAGAAGCACCTCATTGAGAAATACGGCGGAGTGACGGCGGAGGGGCTTGTGGAGAGCGCTCTCGACAAGGTCGCCATCATCGAGAGGATGGGGTATGACAATCTGGTCATCAGCATCAAGTCCTCGGATGTGGTAATGTGCATCCGGGCGCATGAGCTCATCGCGGAAAAGACGGATTATCCGCTCCATGTGGGAATCACGGAGTCCGGGACAGTCTACTCCGGCAGCGTGAAGTCCGCCGTGGGTATCGGCGCAATTTTGTATCAGGGAATCGGAGATACCATCCGGGTGTCCCTGACGGGCGATCCGGCGCAGGAGGTCTATGCGGCAAAGCTGATTTTAAAGACGCTGGGCCTGCGAAAGGGCGGCATCACCGTGGTTTCCTGTCCCACCTGCGGGCGGACGAGAATCGATCTGATCTCGCTTGCCTCCCAGGTAGAGGAAATGGTAAAGGATTTTGATCTGGATATCAAGGTGGCCGTGATGGGCTGCGCGGTCAACGGGCCGGGCGAGGCGAGAGAGGCGGACATCGGCATTGCCGGAGGAGTCGGAGAGGGACTTCTCATTAAAAAGGGCGAGATTGTGAAAAAACTGCCGGAGGATGAGCTTTTGCCGGCGCTGCGGGAGGAATTGCTCCAATGGGAGGCATAGGCATCCCATCGGGAGGCCTAAATCGTTCCAGTGCAGGGTGAATCATCCCACTGACTGGAGCTGCTCTTGAAATTAAAAGGAGAGATCGTTTTGACTCATTTTTTTGAGGCGTTCCCGGACTTGTCCGTGGACGACAAATTATATGGCTTTTTCGCCGGTTCCCTGGTCGAAAAGGTCAGTGCATCCAAGACAAAAATGCTGGCGTATATTTATATAAAATGCGATCAGCTTTTGCATTATCGGATTATAAAAAAAATGGAACAAAAGCTGTACAAGCAGGTGTTCAGACGGATGGGAATCCGGCCGAGGCTGGAGGTCTCCTATCCCTTTGCGTCCGGGTACGGCACGGACGAGCTGATCTCTCTGTGCGAGGATTCGCTGAAGGAAGAGCTGCGGGAAATCAATACGATCGATTACATGAAATTCTGCAGGGAGCCCTTTCAGGTGTCGGGGGACGTCCTGACGCTGACGTGCGACGACGATTTTCTGTGCCGGGAGAGGAGCAGCGAAATCCGGGATTTTTTCACGGCGCGGTTAAAGCGTCGTTTTGACAGGGAGCTGGAAATCCGCTTTGAGTATGTAAAGCGGGAGAGAAAGGCGCCCGAGGAGCCGGAGACGTATTTCGTGTATGACGAGCCAGAGTCGGTGGAGCAGGGTGCAGCAGCGCCACATTCTGTGGCGCGACAAGGTGCGACAACAACGCCACAAGGTGAGTCAGAAGCGTCGCATAGTGCAGTGGCGCTACAAAGTGAGACATCGATGAGAGAAGAGAGCGCCCCGCCGCAAAAGCCCGCATTTTCTCCCAGAAAGAACAAATATCGGAAATCCCCCAAGGATCCGTCCGTGTTCTACGGGCGAAATGTGGAGGGAGAGGTCATTCCCGTCAAGGAAATCGTGGACGAGATCGGCGAGGTGGTCATCGAGGGCATGATCCGAAGCGTGGATCAGCGGGAGATCAAGGGCGAAAAGCTGATTGTAATTTTCGCGGTGACGGATTTTACCGACACGATTTTGGCAAAGCTCTTTATTGGAAAGGAGCAGGCGGCGGAGCAGTCGCTGTTTGAATTTATAAAAAAGGGGAATTTTGTGCGGTTAAAGGGCATGGCGTCCTTTGACACCTATGACAAGGAGATACGGATCGGCAATATCGCGGGAATCAAGGAGATTCCGAATTTCCGCGTGGGACGGGCGGACCGCGCTCCCCTAAAGCGGGTGGAGCTGCACGCCCACACCCAGATGAGCGAGATGGACGGCATGACAAACTGCGCCCAGATGGTCCGCCGAGCGCACGATTGGGGCCACGCGGCTATCGCCATCACCGACCACGGCGTCGTGCAGGCGTTTCCGGAGGCCAGCCACGCCATGGAGAAATTTGACGACGATTTTAAGGTGATATACGGCTGCGAGGCGTATCTGGTGGACGATTTAGACGATGCGGTCAAAAACGCGGCGGGGCAGTCGCTCCGGGATTCCTTTGTGGTGTTCGACCTGGAGACCACCGGATTTTCTCCGACGAGAAACCGCATTATCGAGATCGGCGCCGTCAAGGTGGAGGAGGGAAAGATTACGGACCGCTTCAGCACCTTTGTCAATCCCGGCGTGCCGATTCCGCCCCGGATCACGGAGGTCACAAGCATTAACGACGGCATGGTGGCGGACGCTCCCGGCATTGAGCAGGTGCTGCCGGAATTTCTGGCGTTCTGCGAGGACTGCGTGCTCGTGGCGCACAACGCCTCCT
>CANPZR010000068.1 GCA_947589175.1 uncultured Lachnospiraceae bacterium
CTGTGCGAGCTGCCCAATGTGACGAAGGTCCAGTTCACCATCGAGGGGGAGCAGGAGGAGAAATACGGGGACACCCTGAATTTCAACGCCCCCTTTGAGAGAAACTTAAATTTTATAAGAGAAGATCAGTAATAAAAATAAATGAAAAATTGACTGTAAAAAGAGTGCGGACCAGTGAAAACAGATGACATAATAAAATAAATGACGCAATTAAATAAATGACATAATTAAAGAAGGGAGGACCATGTGAAAAGACGCCCCTTTTGCGTGATGTTGGCGGCGATTGTTCTGATTATTCTGTGCTTTGTCCGGGAGGGGAAAGACCCGGTTACATACGACGGGGAGGAAAAGACGCTCATCGGACAGGTAGAGCAGATCCGGGACGGGGGCGAGAGGACGTCCCTGATCCTGCGGGATGTGGCGGAACAGGGAGTTTTATTTGGCGGGAAGATACAGGTGTATGAGGGTGAAGGATCGGAGAACAGGCGGATAAAGATAGGAAATATTGTCTCTGTCACAGGAAATATCTATTCTTTTGAAAAACCGGGCAATCCCGGTCAGTTCGATGAATATAAATACTATCACCAGGCCGGGATCTGGGCCAGAGTTTTCTCAAAGTCACTGACAATTCAAGACCTTTCGTACGACGCTGTCGGACAGTGGCTGTACGAGGCGCGGAAACAATTTTATAACGCGATCATGCAGTGTCTCCCGGAGGAGCAGGCCGGCGTCGCGGCGGCAATTCTCCTGGGGGAAAAGAGTGGCCTGACCAGTGAGATGAAAGATTTGTACCAGGAGAACGGGATCTCTCACATACTGGCTATTTCCGGGCTGCATATTTCCCTGGTGGGCGCGGGTCTGTTCTATTTTCTGCGCCGTTTTGTCATGCCCATGAAGGGGGCGGTTCTCGTCTCGGTCGTGATTCTTTTTCTGTACGGGGAGCTGACCGGATTTCCGGTGTCGGCCCAGAGGGCGGTGTGCATGACGTCCTGCCTGCTGTTCGCCCGGTTCCTCGGCAGGCGCTACGATCGGCTGAGCGCCCTGGCGCTCAGCGCCTGCATCCTGTTACTGGAGAGGCCGGAACTTCTCTATCAGCCGGGATTTCTTCTGTCCTATGGGACAGTCCTCGGCATCGAGATTTTTCTGCCTATCTGGAAGGGAGAACCATTATCTGTTCATAAAAACGAGCCGACGACTCATTTTCAAAATTATCCTTTTCTCGGAAAAGGGCAGGCCGCCTTTAAGAAAAGTCAGGTATTGCGGGAGACGATAGGAGAGGCGCTCCTTGCCAACGCGGGCATTTTTCTCATAACGGCGCCGGTGCTGCTGTATTTTTATTTCGAAATCAATTTTTACACTGCGGCGGTGAATCTTTTCGTGCTCCCCTTTATCAGCGCCGTGATTCTGCTCTCCTTCGGCGGCGGGATGCTCGCCTTTTTGTCCGTGCAGGCCGGGCGGTTTGTCTTTGGGGCCGTTCACTACATTCTGACTTACTACGAGTGGATCTGCCGGTTTATGGGGAGCCTGCCCTTCGCACCCTGGATCGCGGGGCGCCCGTCCATGTGGCAGATTGTTGTCTATTACGGCGGGCTGTGCGTCTGGGCGGCGCTTCTCATGAGGAGGCCGGGGAGCCGGAGGGGAAGATGGCGGCTGTTAGCGCCCCTGTGCTTCTTTGCCGTGCTGCTTTTTCCTTTTGGCAACCGGGGGGAGCTCACCATCACTAACCTGGACGTGGGACAGGGGGACTGCGCCTGCATCCGCTATGAGGGGACGACGATTCTCTTAGATGGGGGCAGTACGGACGAGGACCAGGTGGGGAAATACCGGATCAGCCAGTATCTGAAATATTACGGCGTCCGGCGGGTGGATTACCTCTTTATCACCCACGGGGACGCGGATCATGTGAACGGCCTGATGGAGATCGTGCAGGATGCGGACCACATGGGTCTGGAGCTGGGCGCCGTGGTGCTTCCGGAGCTGGAAAAGGCCGACGCCCACTGCCAGGAGATCGAGAAAATCTGCCGGGAAAATGGCGTGGCGGTGAAGAAGATGGCGAGGGGAGGAAGCCTCCGACTCGGGGATCTGTCGCTGGAATGCCTCCACCCGGCGCCGGATTATAACTGGCAGACGGAAAATGACTATTCCCTGGTCCTGCTGCTTCGCTGCGGGGATTTTCAGGGGCTTTTTACCGGGGATCTGGAGGAGACGGGGGAGCGGGCGCTGTTGGAGGCGGGAATCGGTCCTGTGGATTATTTGAAGGTAGGCCATCACGGATCCAAAAACGCCAGCTCGGAGGAATTTTTGGAAAAAATCCGCCCCCGGGTGGCGGTGATTTCCGCGGGAAAGAATAACCGCTACGGGCACCCAGCCGCGGAGACAGTGGAGAGGCTTCAGAGAGCCGGGAGCCGGATCTTTTGCACCAAAGATGCGGGGGCGGTGACTTATTTTGCAGAAAATGGCAGTGTCGCCACCTACAAATCACTTGAAAAATAGCAGTTTTCGTGTAAAATAGTAGATATAAGAAGGGAGGCGAAGGGGGTGTTAAAGCTCGAGGAGGAATTAAAGGCCCGCAATTTATCCCGCTTTCATCTCATTTACGGGGAAGAACGATATATGGTGCGCTACTACAGGGACGGTATTTTGAAGCAGCTCGCCGAGCCCGGAGATGAGATGAACTGCACATTTTTCCAGGGAGAGGCAGCGGTTCCCTCGGCCATTGCCGACGTGGGCCAGATTCTTCCCTTTATGGCGCAGCACCGCCTGATTGTCGTGCAGGACAGCTCCCTTTTGAAAAATGCCAGCGATATGGCGGATATGATGGAAGGGTTTCCGGATACAACGTATGTGGTGTTTGTGGAGCGTGACGTGGACAAGCGGAACCGGCTTTACAAGTGGATCGGGGAAAATGGCTGCGTCACCGAGTGCGCGCGCCAGAGCGAGCCCATGCTCCGCAAATGGGTATCCGGCTATATGAAGCGGAATGGAAAGTCTCTGTCCGGGGAGTGCGCCAATTTTCTCCTGCAGCGGGCGGGGACGGACATGGTGATGCTCACCCACGAGATGGACAAGCTGATCGCCTACACGGGGGAGCGGGAGCAGGTCGGGAGGGAGGACATAGACGCCATATGTTCCGGCCTTGCAGAGTCCCGGGTGTTTGACATGATTGACGCGGTGGCCAGAGGGGAGAGGAGCGCGGCGCTGAAGCTCTACGCCGGTCTTTTGGCCAACAAGGAACCGCCCATGTCCATTCTGTACCTGTTTGCCCGTCATATCAATATCCTGCTCCAGATAAAGGAGTGCCTGTCTCTGGGGATGAGCCGGGGCGACATGGCGAAGAAGATCGGAATTCCGCCCTTTACCGTTGGGAAATACAGCAGCCAGGCGGAGATGTTTACGAGCGGACAGCTTCTGGATATGCTCCGATACCGGGCGGATCTGGAGGAGCGGATCAAGACGGGAAGGATCTCCGATCAGCTCTCAGTTGAAATGTTTTTAATTCAGGCATTGACAAATCGTTAAAATAATGGTTTAATCATATTGTTTGTATTTTTAAGGAGACGTATCGAAGTGGTCATAACGAGAACGACTCGAAATCGTTTTGCCTTCACGGGCACGTGGGTTCGAATCCCACCGTCTCCGTTTTTCAGAATAAGAGAATCAGGAGATCATGCGTTTCTTTTTTGAGGAGGGCATGATTTTTTGATTGAGTTCGGAAATGCGCTCTGAAATTGGAGGTTTATATGGCAGTTGTAGTTCGTCTGATCGGTTATCTGATCACTATTTTGTTTTTTGGGTACTCATTCCTGCGCTACCGCCATCTGTGGAAGCGAGGGAGGGTGCCGGTGTGGATCTACTATGGACTCCAGATTATTTTGTGCGGCGCGCTGGTCGTGTGCCAGTGGTGGGGAAGGATTCTCCCCAATGAGATTCTGAGGACGGTTCTCTCCCTGATCAGCGTCTTTTATTCCTGCGCCATGTTTTATATGCCGGTATTGTGTTTTTTTCGGGGCATGATCCGGGAGGCGGGGCGCCAGCGGAAAAATCCGGGCCGGGTCTACCGTTTTTTTAACCATCCCTCTAAGTCGATCTATGTCTTTCTCGCCATCACGCTGTTGGTGGGGGCTTTTTCCGTGTTCCGCACTTATCATATCGTGGAGACGGATTATTCCGTTCAGGTCTCCGGCGGGACGGAGGAGAATTCCCTCACCATCGTGCTCGTGTCCGACCTGCATCTGGGGAGCGCGGTAGGGCGCTCGGGAGTGAACCGCCTGGTGGAGCGAGTCAACGCTATGCGGCCGGATCTGATTGTCCTGTGCGGCGGCCTGTTCGATGAAAATACCACGGAGGAAATACGGGCTTACGCGGGGGAGAAGATGAAGCAGTTCCGGGCCGGGTCCGGTGTGTTTTATGTGGAGGGAAAGCAGGAGGCAGGCGAGCAGGAGAAGTGGAATTCGTGGTTTAAGGAGACGGGGATCATGCCCCTGCGAGATCAGATGTCCTCGCTGAACGGCGGTATCCAGATTTTGGGACTGCGGGATCCGGCGGATGAGAAAAAGATCGCCGTCAGCTCTCTGCTGCCTCACACAAACCCGGATCAGCCGGTTATCGTGTTCTCGGCCCGTCCGAAAAAACTGGAGGAAATGGCCGAACTGGGGGCGGATCTTGTCCTGTGCGGACACACCCTGGGAGGCCGGGATCCGCTGGGAACCCTTTACATGATGGCGAAAGACGACATGATATATGGGGAGAAAAAAACAGGCGCCATGACGGCCATTACCACATCCGGCGCGGGATGCGACGGCATTCCCTGCAAAGTCATGGCGCCCAGTGAAATTGTCAAGATTGAAGTCGCGGTTAAAAAAAGCAACAGTTAAAAAGCAGCAGCTCTTTTTGGCGTTCGCGGCAGTCTGAATTGTTTCTCCCGTTACGCCCAGGGAGCAAGAACCTCGCCGATTGGGGCGTTGATGAGAAGATCCGCGTGCTTGTCCTGCGGCGTCTTGTCCTTGTTGATCAGCACCAGCTTGTTCCCCCGGTAGTAATTGATCAGCCCGGCGGCCGGATAGACGGCTAAAGAGGTGCCGCCGATGATGAGCATGTCGGCGTTCTCGATGTAGTTTACGGACTTCTGAAGGATGCGCTGATCCAGCCCCTCCTGATAGAGGACGACGTCCGGCTTGATAATCCCGCCGCAGGTGCAGTGGGGAACGCCCTCGTGCTTTTCTATGTCGGACAGGCCGTAGTACTTACGGCACTTCATGCAGTAATTCCGATGTACTGAGCCGTGCAGCTCCAGCACTTCCCGGCTTCCCGCCGCCTGGTGGAGTCCGTCGATGTTCTGGGTGATAACGGCTTTTAATTTCCCTCTTTTTTCCAGATGGGCAAGGGCCAGATGGGCGTTGTTGGGCTCTGCGTCGGGAAAAATCATCTTATTCCAGTAAAAGCGGAAAAACTCCTCCGTGTTCTCCATGAAAAAGGTGTGGGAGAGCATCGTCTCCGGCGGGTAGTCGTACTGCTGATGGTACAGGCCGTCCACGCTCCTAAAATCCGGTATGTGGCTCTCGGTGGACACCCCGGCTCCCCCGAAAAATACGATGTTGTCGCTGCTCTCGATCCATTCTTCCAGCTGTTTTAGATTATCCATGGCATTGACCTCCTTTTGCTTTTGCTCGCATGTATTTATTTATAGTTTAGCACTATTTTCCAGCGGGTACAAGAAATCTTTGGGGAGTTTTTGATAAGTTTTTCGCAAAGCTTTGGGGGAGTTTTTTCGCAACTTGAAAAAATAATGCATATATGGTAGAATAATTAGAATGATTTAACACAGAATGGAGGATTTTATGAGCAAGGTAGCCGTTATTACGGACAGCAACAGCGGAATCACGCAGACCCAGGCGAAGGAGCTGGGAGTTACGGTGGTTCCCATGCCATTTTTTGTCAATGGCGAGACGTATTATGAGGATATCAGCATGAGTCAGGAGCAGTTCTACGAGTATCTGGAGCAGGGGGCGGATGTGACCACGTCTCAGCCGAGCCCGGAAGACCTTATGAATCTGTGGAACGAGACGCTGAAAGAGTATGATGAGATCGTATACATTCCCATGTCCAGCGGGCTGAGCAGTTCCTGCGGAACCGCGATGATGCTCTCGTATGAGGAGGAGTTTGAGGGGAAGGTCTTTGTGGTGGACAATCAGAGGATTTCCGTCACCCAGCGGCAGTCGGTCTTAGACGCGAGAGACCTGGCGGCAAAGGGGTACGGCGGCGAGCAGATCCGTGAGATCCTTTTGAGGGAGAAGTTCGAGTCCAGCATCTATATTATGGTGGATACGCTGTCCTATCTGAAAAAGGGCGGCCGCGTGACGCCGGCGGCAGCAGCCATCGGCACGGTGCTCCGCATCAAGCCGGTCCTCCAGATTCAGGGGGAGAAGCTGGACGCCTACGCGAAGGTCAAGACCTTGAAGCAGGCCAAGGCCACCATGGTGCAGGCCGTGCGCAAGGACTTTGAGAGCCGGTTCTACGATCCCAACGGGGAAAAGTTTTACATAGAGGTGGCCTATACGGCGGACAATACGGAGGCCATGATCTTTAAGAAAGAGCTGGAGGAGGAGTTTCCGGAGCATGATATTGTGGTGGATCCGCTTTCTCTGAGCGTGTCCTGCCATATCGGGCCGGGAGCGCTGGCGGTCGCTATATCGAAGGTCGTCGATGAATTGCAGTAAACAGCAAATGCAGTAAACAGCAGATGCAGTAAACAGCAATTGCAGTAAACAGCAACTACAGTAAAAAAGTGAAGGGCACAGTGGTTCTGCCGAGGCAGAGAGCTGTGCCCTTTATACAAATCTTAAAAACGGTGGAAGGCGAGATTACTTGTGTGATTTCTTTACATAAACTTCGTCGTCGTTCAAATCGTCGTCATCGAAATCATCCTCAAACTCATCGTAATCAAATTCTCCGTCAAAATCCTTATACTTGGGATTCATATAGCGATAAACCGCAAAAGCAATCGCGGCGACAGCGGCAACGGCGCCAATGACCGCCAAGATCCACAGGATACAGGTCTTGTTTTCTTCCTCTGCTTTGCGCTTGTTCAATAACTCCGTAATTTTGGCATTGTTAATCAGTTCATCAATTTTTCCCGACATAGTAACCATCCTTTCTACAGTTAAATTCGTTCAGATAAGCGGATATGTTCATTCCAGCTTTGCCTATAGTATAACATGTTTTTTGGTAATATACTACAATTTTTTGAAACAATTTTATATTTTTATATCTTTACCAGCTTGGCGAAAGAAGCCCGGAGCTTGCGCTGCCCGAATCCCTCGAACTCCACCACGACCTCGTAGTCGGAATCCAGCTTAGTTAAGGAGGTGACGACGCCGGTGCCGAACTTGGAGTGGGAGACAGCGTCCCCCGTCTTGTAATCCGGTTCCCCGGAGCTTCCGCCCATTCCCTTCCGGATATAGGGATTGTCCGCGAAAGGATTTTTCTTATCCCTCGGAAAGCGGATGACTTTCGACGGAGAGTTGCTGCCGCGACTGTCTCGGCTGTCTCGACTGCCACGACTGCCTTGGCTGTCACGACTGTCGTTGCTGCCGCGACTGTCATGGCTGTCGTAGCTGCCTTGAGAGCCGGAAAAACCGGTAAAATCCAAGATGTGAGAGGACTCGGGGCGGGGGACGGCGCCGTAGGTCTGCTTGACTAAGTGGCGGGGAATCTCGTTAATAAAGCGGGAGGGGCGGTTAAAGGTAATCTCGCCGTTTCTCATGCGCTGGTTGGCGCTTGTGAGGGTGAGCTTTTCCATCGCCCTCGTGATTCCGACGTAGCAGAGCCGCCGCTCCTCCTCCAGCTCGGTGGGATCGTCCCCGAAGACGGCGACTGTGCCCGGAAAAATATTTTCCTCCATGCCGCATATGTAAACATAGGGAAATTCCAGTCCCTTGGCGCTGTGAAGAGTCATGAGAAGGACCTGGTCCGTGTCGTCGGTGACGGTGTCGATGTCCGCCACCAGGGCGATTTCCTCTAACAGCCCGTCTAAGGTGGCCGTCTCCTCGCTCTCGTTCTCGTACTGCACGATTTTGTTGATGAGGGAATCAATATTTTCAATGCGGGATTCGCTCTCCACCGTGTCCTCGGCTTCTAAGAGGCGGACGTAGCTTGTGACGTCGATAATCTCGTTGATCAGATCCTCCAGCGTGTAGGCGTCGTCCCGCAGCCGCTGGCGCAGATGCTCGATCAGCGCCACAAAGGAGGTGACGGCGGAGGCGGCGCGGTTGCAGCCGGGAATCTCGTCGATCCTCGTCAGCGCGTCGTAAAAGGAAAGCTCGTTGTCCATCGCGTAAGCCGTGATTCGGTTGATGGACGCCTGTCCGATGCCGCGCTTGGGAATGTTGATGATCCGCTTGACGGCGAGGTCGTCCGCGGAGTTGTTGACCGTTTTTAAATAGCACAAAAGGTCCTTGATCTCTTTTCGAGCGTAAAAATTGATGGCGCCGATGATCCGGTAGGGGATGCCCTCTAAAACCAGCTTTTCCTCAAAAATGCGGGACTGGGCGTTGGTGCGGTAGAGGATGGCGAAGTCGCTGTAATTTTTATTCTCCCTCTGAATGGACCGCTGGATGTCTGACGCCACTCCCTGCGCCTCCTCGTACTCGTTGTCGTAGCGCGCGTAGGAGACGGGCGCGCCCTCCTCCTTGCCGGTCCACAAGGTCTTTTCCTTTCGCATGGAATTGTTGCGGATGACCTCGTTGGCCGCGGCGAGGATGTTGCCGGTGGAGCGGTAATTCTGCTCTAAGCGGATGACCTTGGTGGCGGGGAATATTTTTTCAAAATTTAAAATGTTAAAAATATTGGCTCCCCGGAATTTGTAAATGGACTGGTCGTCGTCCCCCACGACGCAGAGGTTCTGATAGCGTCCGGCGAGCTGGCTTAACAGCACGAACTGGGCGGTGTTGGTGTCCTGGTACTCGTCCACCATGATAAAGCGGAACCGCTCCTGGTAAAAGGCGAGCGCCTCGGCGTTTTCACGGAAGAGCTGCACCGTCAGCATGATCAGATCGTCAAAATCCAGGGCGTTGTTGGCCTTTAAACGCTTCTGATACTCCTTGTAAACCGTGGCGAAAATCCGCGGCGTGTGATCCTTGGCCGCGTCGTCGGCGTAGCGCCCCGGATCCTTCAGCTCGTCCTTGGCGGAGGAAATGGCGTTTAAAAAGGTGCGCTCCCTGTATTTTTTGGTGTCCACGTTTAAATATTTGCAGATATCCTTCATCAGCGTTTTCTGGTCGTCGGCGTCGTAGATGGTGAAGCTGCGGTCGTACCCCAGGCTGTCGATGAACCTTCGCAGAATCCGCACGCAGGTGGAGTGGAAGGTGCTTACCCAGACGTTCTGCGCGCCGTAGGTCACGATCTTGTCCACCCGGTCGCGCATTTCCTTCGCCGCCTTGTTGGTGAAGGTGAGCGCCAGTATGTTGTACGGGCTGATCTGGTGCTCCTCGATCAGATAGGCGATGCGGTGAGTCAGGACGCGCGTCTTGCCCGAGCCCGCCCCCGCCAAAATAAGGAGCGGTCCCTCAAAGTGGAGAACCGCTTCCCGCTGCTTGTCGTTTAAGTCTGCCAGTAGCTCATTCATGATAATATGTTTATCCTTTCATGTGTTATTTTATATTAGTATGAATCATTGCTTCATGGAAAATCTTACGTTGCGCGGAGCAAATGTGCCTGCGCCGCTTTGATCTCAAAATGGTTCTTATATGTGGCATCGCATAGGAAGCTGATTTTTCTGCTTATCATTTTTCCGGCTTGGAAAGCGTCTCGTCGATCATTCTCTCCACCAGCTGCTTTTTCATATAGGCGTCAAAGCTCAGGAGACAGATCACGGCAAAGAGGGAGAGAAAATCGGATTCCTCCTCGTCCTTTACATCTGGAAACAGGTTCTGGGACGCCTTAAAGCGCCGCAGGATGTCCTTGGTCAGATTGTCCGTCTGGATCCGCTCCATTTTAAAAATCGTCCGGTAAATCTCCTCCAGCGACACGTCGCGGGACTTGCGGTCGTAGAACATCTCCGTCAGCGGCTTGAAAATTTTCTGGATGTCGTTGATGGAGAGCACATTTTTGAAGTAATACAAAAAGATGAGCAGGTACATGTGCTCCTTGGAGTATTTCTTCTTGATGGGCGGCGGCAGAAGCTCGTTCTTGGTGTAGTTGTTGATCATGGTCTTGGTGAGAATCTTGTCGTCGTCCAGCCGCTTGCACGCCTCCAGATGGTCGTCCATAAATGTGGTGACCTGGTCCATGTACAGGTCGATGTTGGGAATCTCCGCCGGATCGATGTAATCGATTTCATTGATTTTTTTTAAGATGTCTAATATGCTCTCTTCACTGGAATGTTCCATGACTACCTCATTTCCGCGGGAGATGCGGCTCCCCGCCCGTTCTGAGACGCGCCTTGCGCCCACATGGCTATTATATATGATTTCAGATGCTAAATCAACTGCCAAAAGAGAAGAAATTCCTTCCGGAATTTCTTCTCCAGAGAAATTCTTTTCGGAATTTCTTCTCCAGAGAAATTCTTTCCGGAATTTCTTCTCCAGAGAAATTCTTTCCGGAATTTCTTCTCCAGAGAATTTTCTCTTGAAAATTCTTCTCCGGAAATAATTGTGGACTTTGAAGGGAAAATCTGGTACGATATAATTTAGTAAAAATCTGGTATGAAACAGAGATGGATA
>CANPZR010000069.1 GCA_947589175.1 uncultured Lachnospiraceae bacterium
TCCCGGACTCCCTGCGCCATCAGATCGCTGAGAAACGACAGAAACAGGCTTGCCGCCACCAAAATTCCCATCTTTCCGCCCTCTCCCGGCCTGGGAAGCGTACCCACAAAGACGCCCAGCATGACGCCGAATGTCACCCCCGCAAAAAGCAGCAGGGCAATCGCACCGTACCGGTCTCCCAGATCGATTTTTAAAATAAATTTCATATAGGCAAACAGCAGGCAGCAGCTTGCGTACTGGAAAATCCAGCTCGCCGCAAAGCACGCCAGAACCCCCGTCACCTGCGGCAGGGGAGACGCCGCCTTGCGCTGTCCCATGACCGACGTGCGCGGGCGCGCATAAATCACGGCGGAGCAGCTGCAGAACGATGCGAACAGGCATGTCATGGCAAATATCGCGTAATAATAATTGACCAGATTATCCTGATTTCCCTCGCCGGACTTTTCTTCCAGAATCACATCCGCCCCCTCCCGCATGGCCTCCACCGCGGAGAGCATTTTCTCCGGATGCTCCTTAGCCACACTCGTTATGACGGACTCATACTGGATATACCGCTTCAGAATCATCTGGAGAACCGTCTCGTTCATGCCGTTTCCCCGCACCATCAGGCGCTCATTATCCCCGGCAAAAAAGACGCCGTCCACCGCCTCCTCGCGCAGCAGCCTCTCCGCCTCCTCAAGGCTCGTCACCCTTAAATCCAGCAGCTTATTCTCCCCATCCCCTGAAAGCTCCCGCAGCGCCTGCACAAGCGCCGTGTCGTCCTGCTCCTCCACCACGGCAGCCGGAATCACGCTGAAATGCTCCGTCGAGGCAGCGATATTTCCAAAGGCGAAATACATAAACGTAGTCAGCGCAAACGGAAACAGCAGGTTCCAGAACAGCAGTTCCCGGACGCGGAGCTGCACCTTGCACTCATACTTAAATTCATGAAAAAACATACCTACCTCCTAATCCCGCAGCGCCTTACCGGTAATTTCCAGGAACACGTCGTTCAGCGTGGGAAGCTCCGACCAGACGCGCCCGTACCGGATTTTCTGCTCCCTCATAAAATGCAGCACCTCCAGAAGATTGCCGTCTCCCCCGCCAAAGCGGATGCGGACTCTCCCGTCCTCCCACACCGCCTCGTAGGCGTGGGCGAGAGCCTCTAATCCGGCCCTCTGCTCTCCCGTCAGCTCCGGCGCCTCCACCGTAACCGTCTCCGTGTTGCGGATCATGCGCTTTAGCTCGTCCCTGGTCCCCTCCGCCACGCATTTTCCCTGATCCATAATCATGATGCGGGAACAGATCTGCTCCACTTCCTCCATGTAGTGGCTGGTGTAAATAACCGTCGCCCCCTGTCTGTTCAGCTCCATAATTCCCTCCAGAATCCGGTTCCTGCTCTGGGGATCCACCGCCACCGTCGGCTCGTCAAAAATGAGCAGCTCCGGCTTGTGGGCAATTCCGCAGGCAATATTCAGCCTCCGCAGCAGCCCGCCCGACAGCTTTTTCGGATAAAATTTCCGGTAATCCGCCAGTCCCACAAAGTCCAGCGCTTCCTCCACATACTGTTTTCTCTTTTTCTTGTCCGCCACATACAGGCCGCAGAAATAGTCCACATTCTCCTGCACCGTCAGCTCGTCCAGTACCGCCACGTCCTGCATCACCAGCCCGATTTTCCGTTTCAGGTCGTAGGAGTCCGGATTCAGCTCCTGCCCGAATACCCGGATTTCCCCCTTGTCATAGGGAAGCAAAGACAAAAGGCAGTAAATCGTAGTCGTCTTGCCCGATCCGTTCGGTCCCAGCAGTCCAAAAATCTCTCCCCGCTGCACCGACAGGTTGAGATGGTCTAACGCCACTAACTCCCGGTATCTCTTGACCAGATTCTCAATATGAATCACTTCGCTCATGCTATACAGCCCATCCTTTCTGTTTTCTCTATTGTAGCAGGTGTTTCTTTTTTGCTCCAGTGAAAAAGGTCATTATGTCAATGTGACATTTGTCACATTACTGTACCAGCATTTGACTCCGCGCCCCATTTGAGATATAATACAGGGCATGAACAATCTGATTAACAAAGGGATTATATACGGGCTCTGCCTGTGCTTTTTTTTACACACTACAAGCGTTCCGCCAACGCCCTTCCTCACAGCCGTTGCCGTGGGGGCGGCCGCGCTTTTATTTCTCGCGGAATGTCTGGATACGCTTCCTCTGGCCGCCGCTCTGACGGTCTGGGGAATTTTTTCCCTTTTTACAGGGCCCGCCGCCTGCTTTCTCCCGGTGGCCGCCTATGACGGGGCGAGGCCGTCCCTTCCCCGCCCCGTCCGACTCATCGTCCCCCTGTTTACCCTCCTCTCTTTTCCGAAAAAAAGCGGCGGCGAAATTTTAATTCTAATACTGCTCTCCGGCGCGGCGTGGCTTCTCTGCTATTATGCCGCAAGCTTAGAACAGATGCGCCTTACATTTCACCGATATCGGGACGACGCCACGGAGCAGGACCTCTACATGAAGGAAAAGCACCAGGCGCTCCTTGACAGGCAGGACTATGAAATCCATCTGGCGACGCTCCGGGAGCGGAACCGGATTGCCAGAGAAATTCACGACAGCGTGGGACATCTGCTCACAAGCTCCATCCTGCAGACCGGCGCCATCGAGGTTCTGAATCAGGACGACGTTCTGAAAACGCCCTTAGGGCACCTGAACGACACGCTCCGCACGGCCATGAACAGCGTGCGAAGCAGCGTCCACGATTTGCGGGACGAGTCGGTCAACCTGGAAAAGTCCCTGCAGGATATCCTCGACGGGGCCGCTCCCCTAAGCGGCCAGCTGGATTATCAGATTGAGTTGGATCCCCGCCCGGAAATCCGCTGCGCCTTTATTGCCATCGCCAAGGAGGCCGTCAACAACACGGAGCGGCACAGCGACGCCGACCGCATCTCGATTGAGGTCGTAGAGCATCCCTCCTTTTACAGCATGAAAATAGCGGACAACGGCTCCATAAACAGGCTGCCCGCCGAGCGTGGCATGGGACTTGACAACATGCGGGAGCGAATCGCGGCGCTGAACGGTCAGATTCATTTTTCCGCCGACCAGGGATTCCGCATTTTTATTTCCGTGTGGAAGGATCACGCAAAAAGACAGGGAGGAAACGAGTATGAATAAAAAAACCGTTCAGCCGGAGCTTATCCGAATATGCATTGTCGATGACGACCAGCTGGCCGCCCTCTCGCTGAAGACCATTTTATCCGTCCAAAAGCAGATTGAAATCGCGGGCGTCGGCCACAGCGGCAGCGAGGCCGTTTCTCTATATGAAAAATTCCGCCCAGATGTTCTTCTCATGGACATCCACATGTCAGAGATGTCCGGCCTGGAGGCGGGGAGCATTATCCTAAAACAATATCCCGACGCGAAAATCCTTCTCCTGACCACCTTTGACGATGTCGAATACATCGTAAAGGCGCTGCGCATGGGCGTGAAGGGCTATATATTGAAGCAGAATTTCGAGAGCATACTCCCGGCGGTCCTCGCCGTTCAGGGTGGCCAGACCGTCTTCGGCGACGCCATCACGGAGCGGCTGCCGGAGCTGATGAGCCGCCCGGCCTCTCCGGGCTCGCCAGAGGGCTATGGACTGACCGAAAAGGACTGGCAGATCATCCGGCTGGTCGCGGACGGCATGAACAACAAGGAGATTGCCGCCGCCCTGTTTCTCAGCGAGGGCACCGTGCGCAACTACCTAAGCGCCATACTGGAAAAGCTGGAGCTGAGGGACCGGACGCAGCTAGCGGTGTTTTACTATAAAACGATGGGGTGAGGCAGCTCTGAATAAAATAATGGGGCGAAACCGTTCTAAATAAAATTATGGGCGAGGTCCTTCTAATTAGAAATGAGGCCGACGGAAAACAAAATTTTCCTTGTGGTTTCCCCGGCTTTCCTTTACAATAAGAAAGAGGGAATAGAAAACTGACAACTTGAAGGAGGTACATTATGCCAAAAAGAACCGATATACACAAAGTTCTGATTATAGGCTCCGGCCCGATCATTATCGGACAGGCCTGTGAGTTCGACTACTCCGGCACGCAGGCGTGCAAGGCGCTGCGCAAGCTGGGATATGAAATCGTGTTAGTCAATTCCAACCCGGCCACCATTATGACCGATCCGGAGACCGCGGACGTCACTTATATCGAGCCGCTGAATCTGGAGCGGCTGGAGCAGATTATTGAAAAAGAGCGCCCGGACGCCCTGCTGCCGAATCTCGGCGGCCAGTCCGGCCTGAATCTCTGCGCCGAGCTGAACAAGGCGGGGATTCTGGACAAATATAACGTAAAGGTCATCGGCGTTCAGGTGGACGCCATCGAGCGCGGGGAGGACCGCATCGAATTTAAAAAGACCATGAACAAGCTGGGAATCGAGATGGCGCGCAGCGAGGTCGCATACAGCGTGGACGAGGCTCTCGCCATCGCGGATTCCCTGGGATATCCGGTCGTGCTGCGCCCCGCCTACACGATGGGCGGAGCCGGGGGCGGCCTCGTCTACAACCGGGAGGAATTAAAGACCGTGTGCGCGAGAGGCCTGCAGGCGAGCCTGGTGGGACAGGTACTGGTCGAGGAATCCGTACTCGGCTGGGAGGAGCTGGAGCTCGAGGTGGTCCGCGACTCCGAGAACAACATCATCACCGTCTGCTTTATTGAAAATATTGACCCGCTCGGCGTGCACACAGGCGACTCCTTCTGCTCGGCTCCCATGCTGACCATTTCCGAGGAATGTCAGAAACGGCTGCAGGAGCAGGCGTACCGGATTGTGGAGTCGGTGCAGGTCATCGGCGGAACCAACGTGCAATTCGCCCACGATCCGGTGACCGACCGCATCATCGTCATCGAGATCAATCCGCGTACATCCCGCTCCTCCGCGCTGGCCTCCAAGGCAACGGGATTCCCGATCGCCCTTGTTTCCGCCATGCTGGCAACGGGACTGACGCTAAAGGACATCCCCTGCGGAAAATACGGAACGCTTGACAAATATGTGCCGGACGGCGACTATGTCGTGATTAAATTCGCCCGCTGGGCGTTTGAAAAATTCAAGGGCGTCGAGGATAAGCTGGGCACCCAGATGCGCGCCGTGGGCGAGGTCATGAGCATCGGCAAGACCTACAAGGAGGCCTTCCAGAAAGCCATCCGCAGCCTGGAGACCGGGCGTTATGGCCTGGGACACGCCAAAAACTTCGACTCCATGAGCAAGGACGAGCTGTTAAAGCTCCTCATCACCCCATCGAGCGAGCGGCATTTTGTCATGTACGAGGCGCTGCGCAAGGGCGCCACGATAGAGGAAATTTTTGAGCTCACCAAGGTAAAAACCTATTTTATCGAGCAGATGAAAGAGCTGGTGGAGGAGGAAGAGGCCCTCATGAAGAGCAGAGGAAGCCTTCCCTCCGACGACGCGCTGATTGCGGCTAAGAAGGACGGATTTTCGGACAAATATTTGAGCCAGATTCTGGACGTGCCGGAGGAAGATATCCGGAACCGCCGTCTGGAGCTGGGCGTCACAGAGGCCTGGGAGGGCGTCCATGTGAGCGGCACCGAGAACAGCGCTTATTACTACTCCACCTACAACGCGTCGGACAAAAATCCGGTCAATACCGACAAGCCGAAAATTATGATTTTAGGCGGCGGTCCCAACCGAATCGGACAGGGCATCGAGTTCGACTACTGCTGCGTCCACGCCTCTATCGCCCTGAAAAAGCTGGGCTTTGAAACTATTATCGTAAACTGCAATCCGGAGACGGTATCCACCGATTACGACACCTCGGATAAATTATATTTTGAGCCGCTGACTCTGGAAGACGTGCTGAGCATTTACAACAAAGAAAAGCCCCTTGGCGTAATCGCCCAGTTCGGCGGCCAGACTCCGCTGAATCTGGCAAGCGAGCTTGAGAAAAACGGCGTGAAGATTCTGGGGACCTCTCCGTCTGTCATCGATCTGGCGGAGGACCGCGACCAGTTCCGCGCCATGATGGACAAGCTGGACATTCCGATGCCGGAATCCGGCATGGCCACCACCGTGGAGGAGGCCATCGGCATTGCCGCGCAGATCGGCTATCCGGTCATGGTGCGCCCCTCTTACGTTCTAGGCGGGCGCGGCATGGAGGTCGTATATGACGACGAGAGCATGACCGAGTACATGAACGCCGCCGTGGGCGTGACGCCGGATCGGCCGATTCTCATCGACCGTTTCCTAAATCACGCGATGGAGTGTGAGGCAGACGCCATCAGCGACGGCACAAACGCTTTCGTTCCCGCCGTTATGGAGCACATTGAGCTCGCAGGCGTACACTCCGGCGACTCCGCCTGCATTATACCGTCCGTCCATATTTCGGATAAAAATGTGGCGACCATCAAAGAGTACACGAAAAAAATTGCCGAGGAAATGCACGTCCGGGGCCTGATGAACATGCAGTATGCCATCGAGAACGACAAGGTCTATGTGCTGGAGGCCAACCCAAGAGCGTCCCGCACCGTGCCGTTAGTATCCAAGGTGTGCAATATCCGCATGGTTCCCCTGGCTACGGAAATCATCACATCCGAGCTGACCGGGCGCCCGTCGCCGATCCCTGGCTTAAAGGAGCAGCACATACCCAACTACGGCGTAAAAGAGGCCGTATTCCCGTTCAATATGTTCCAGGAGGTCGATCCGATTCTGGGACCGGAAATGCGCTCCACCGGCGAGGTGCTGGGGCTATCCCGCTCCTATGGAGAGGCATTTTTCAAGGCACAGGAGGCCATTCAGTCCAGGCTTCCCCTGTCCGGCACCGTGCTCTTTTCCGTAAATGACAAGGACAAGCCGGAAATCACAGACATCGCAAGGAGCTTGGCGGAAGACGGATTCCGTCTTATCGCCACCGGAACGACCTGCGATCTGTTGGCAGAGGCCGGGCTCGCTGTGGAGAAGGTAAAGAAGCTCTACGAGGGACGCCCGAACATTCTGGACATGATTACCAACGGCGACATCCAGCTGATCATCAATTCACCGATTGGCAAGGACAGCGTCCACGATGACAGCTATCTTAGGAAAGCCGCCATCAAGGCCAAGGTTCCTTACATCACCACAATGGCCGCCGCCAGGGCCACGGCGGAGGGCATCCACTTTGTGAAGGAGCACGGTCAGGGCGAAATCAAATCCCTGCAGACGCTGCACGGGGAGATACGGGATCTGCCCGCGGGGGAATAATGGGGATTGGATAGATTGGGATAAGGATATAAGGAGGCTTCCGGGCGCGCCCGGAAGCCTTGATTTTAAAATAATATCTTTACTATTATCGACAATATCTACCCTCGCATTCTATATACCCTGTTTCTATTTGCGCCAATCGGCTCAACATCTGGCATATCACTAAGCAATACTCTTGTTCTTGCCACGCTCAATCCAATACATCTAGCTATATCACTCGCTTTTGATTCGCCATTTCGTTCAAGAAAATATCTTATCTTTTCAATATTCTCCTGTGTTTTTATCGCTTGTTTTTTATCGCTTGTTTTTATCGCTTGTTTTTTATCGCTTGTTTTTATCGCTTGTTTTTTTTCAAAAGAAAGCGTCAGCACTGTCCTGTCCGGATCAAATCTTTCCTCAATTATCGGCTCCTCCCAGCCCTCATCTTCCCACACATTAAAAATATTTGGCACGCCGCTTCCAGCACGTTCTCCAATGTTGATAAGGTTAAACATTTTCATAAGGGCCTTATTTCTCGGATCGGATTCGCCTCCAAGGCGCATCTGCTTTTTCCCCGTTCTGATATAACCGGGATTTGCCAAAACCAACTTGTCTGCTTCTTTTCTAATCACAATGCCGCGCAAACCATGATAATCCGCGTGAATCAAACAGTTTGCCAACGCTTCACGAAGCGCCTTGTGTACCGGGGTATCGTCAATACGCTCGCCTCCAGCCATCTTGAACGGCACTTTGACATCCTTGATGATTTTGTTATAAACTCGAAAATAAAAATCACACACATTTCCAGACCACTCGCCGGAACTGGACTGCAATCTGTCGCTCCAGCGTGTGGTAGGATCTAATTCTTCTCTATAATCCAAAAAATACTCTGGAAAATGACGCACGATATTATACTCATCTCCAAACATCAGCATCCCTGCAGCCGTCGGATGCAACTGACCATCTTCATCAGAAATTGCTGCCGCACCGATACTTCTCAAATATTCGTAATCGCTCAAGCGCTCAAACGGATGTCCTTCCTTCAGCGAGCGATGGCTATTTCTATAACCATGAATCGTATCATAGTTCAAATCATCCATCGGCACCTTGTCCAGCACTTCCATATCCATAGTGCGCTCCGTCTGATCTCGGAGCATCGCTTTGACCTGCAGTCTGGTACAATGATAATCACCCTCGTAGTTTCGTCGGAATGTACCGTTAAAAATGTCATTATTGATATATACCGGTTTCTGTTCTCTTTTTGCCATAGGTACGCAGATTACCATAATCACATCATGATTGTTCCCGATTTCATATGTCTGCACATCCTCTTCGGAAAGAAGATTGATGCTTACTTTTTTAGGATTATTGATTGTGTCCCAAAAATCCTTGCGAAGCTTTGACGCATCTTTCAATCCGGTGGTTTTCCAGCTTCCGTCTTTTTCTTCTCTGACTCCAAGAATAATAACCCCGCCATAGCAATTTGCAAAAGCAGAATATGTTTCCCAGAGAGAAATCGGCAAACCTTCGCTTGCCTTTTTTACTTCTCTCCTGTTGTCTTCTCGGTATTCATCAAATTGTGAAATATCAAATACTTCTTGCATTCTATTACCCACTTTCTGAATCATCTATACAAACTGCTGATTATATTGTTGATTAATACTATCAACATTAGCTTGTATAACCTTTACATCTTTATCCCTATTTTTTTCAAATCCTGCTTTATCTTATTCAATGGATTCGCACATGGAACAGACAGCTCACATCCTAGAATAACCCAGTCATTAATGTCATTTAATGCATAAATCATCCTTTTCTCAGGACACTTATATCCTATCTGATTTAAAAATCCAATTCTCAATGCCAATTCGATTACAAATGTGAAATACCAATTTACATAGTCAACCCCTTTATCATTTCTATTATACACATAATCAGTTAGACTTCCGTTTTTGTATATATAATGATCAATCTCATTTCTTTCCGATGCTAATGCTTTGTATATTTTACCTTTTGGTATCCCAAGCAATTCCGTCCCATACTTAACTAACTTCACATCCAAATTCTCTCCCAAAACATTTTTTATATTTGCTTCGACATTATTTGTCGGATCTATCATATTAATAATATATCCATCACAAATATTCAACAGCAAAGAAAGCCTATGGTTTATATTAATATGTTCATACGCCTCAGAATGCAAATAATAAAACGAATTCAAAAGCGCCTTAATTAATTTCCCCGAATTTCTACTTGTATTCCTAAAATTATCATATTTTTTTAACATTCCCCCCGACAAAGGGCGCTCACCCTCATGTAATGATACTGCAGTTCTATACCAATTTTTGTCAGTTTTATAATAATTTAAAAAGCATAATTTCTCTACCGATACTTCTTTTTCATCTTGTATATACTTTTGAGGCCTATAAAAATAACCATCATACAAAAATAGTAATTCCCATATAAGGCGCATAACTCTTATTGCAATTTCCTGATTACCATTAACCTGGAGAATACATTTCTTATCAATATAAGCAATTGCTATTTTAACATTATTATATTGCATTCTTTTAACTAATTTTACCGAAACACTATCTTTTGTTTCAAAAAATACTCGCATTTTCATCAGCGCTTATCCTCATACCTCAAATTTGTCAATATATTCTGTTATTCCTACAAAAATCATTCCACATCCAACAGAACATTCGTTTTTTCAAATGTTCTTCTCAAATTTACAAACATTGAACTTACAAAACATACCCTACCAGTCATACTCTATGTTTTATTATTAGAATTCCATAATCATAACCAAATTGCTCTATTCCACACTATCTATAAATTCCTTTATACAATGAATTACCCGATGCTTCAACAATACAGAAGCATATATACCAAACATATCCGTAATCAAATCTTGTATTACTATATCTTCAGGTTGACTAATTCTTTTCTTATTCTTTATTCCTAAAACTTTCTGCATAACATCCACTATACTACATAGCTCTTTTATTTCGGGATAATTTTCTATAAGTTCCTGATCTAACCCCACAGCTTCATCATACAATTTATCTGTCATTATAGATTCATTGAGAATTTTTTCTATTCTTTCTATATCATTAGCCGCTTTCACATCATCCTTCAAACTTTTTCCATCAACCAATTTTTTTGCCACATCTACCAATTCTTGTTTTAGCTTCATCATATTATTCTCCCAAAATATACTATACCTATATTAAATACCACATCACACAAGTTTTCTATTTTTCACAAATAAACATAAAGTTTCCCCTATCTTGCATTAACAAGTTCCACATATTTCTCAAAATATGGATATTCCGATGCGGCGAAGCCGCCTGTCCGGAGAAATGGAAACCATCTGTCCGACGGTAGGAAACCGCAGCTTC
>CANPZR010000070.1 GCA_947589175.1 uncultured Lachnospiraceae bacterium
GTCTTTTTGTGCGCGATTCCCAACCGGCCGATTCTCTACGACCCGACCACGCATTATGACAATACGGTCGAGAGAAAGAACCGCATCCTGGACCAGATGCTGGACGACGGCGTGATTAACCAGGTGGAGTACGACGAGGCGTATAACGAGAAGATCAAGCTCAACATCCAGGAAGTGAAAAAACGGGATTACATCCAGACCTTTATCACATACTCCGCCACGCGGGCGCTGATGAAGAAGAACGGCTTTGATTTCAAGAATCAGTTCGCCAGCGAGGAGGAGGAGAAGGAGTACGACGAGGAATACGATGAGGCGTACGCGGTGGCACAGAAGATGCTTCTCAACAACGGATACCGGATTTATACGTCCATCGACTTAAAAAAGCAAAAGAGCTTGCAGCAGGCTGTCAATAATAACCTCTCCGGCTTTACGGAAAAGGGGACGAACGGCATGTATCAGATGCAGGGCTCCGCGGTTTGCATTGAAAATAAGACCGGCCGTGTGGTGGCCATTGTGGGCGGAAGGAGCCAGCAGACGGAGGGGTATTCCCTGAACCGGGCCTACCAGTCCTTCCGGCAGCCGGGAAGCTCCATCAAGCCGCTGATCGTCTATACGCCGTCTCTGGAGCGGGGAAAGACGGCCAGCACTACGATTAACGATCACAAATTTGACGGAGGCCCCTCCAACTCCGGCGGCACATATTATGGCTATGTGTCTCTCCGATTCGCGGTGGAGCAGTCGCTGAACACCGTGGCGTGGCAGCTGTTCGAGGAGCTGACGCCGGAAGTGGGACTGAATTATCTGCTGGAGATGAATTTCAGCCACATCGTGAGTTCCGATTACTATCTCCCGGCCTCTCTGGGGGGACTGACATACGGCGCCAGCGCGCTGGAGATGGCCTCGGCCTACGCGACGCTGGCCAACGAGGGCAAATACAGGGAGCCCACCTGCATCATCCGGATTCTGGACGCCGACGGCAACGTGGTAGTGGATAACAGCATCAAGGAAAAATTTATCTATAACGCGGACGCCGCCAATTCCATGGTGGATATTCTAAAGGGCGTATTTACACGGGGTACCGCAAAGGGTCTGGCAGTGGACAACGGAATGCCCTGCGCCGGTAAGACCGGGACCACCAACGACCACAGGGACGGCTGGTTCTGCGGCTTTACCCCCTACTACACCACCAGCGTGTGGGTGGGCTACGATACGCCGAGAGAGGTGTCTGACCTGTCCGGCTCCACCTATCCGGGGCGCACCTGGCACGAATTCATGAGCGCTATCCACGAGGGCCTGGAGATTAAGAATTTCGCCTATGAGGAGGACAATTCATCGGATACGAGCTCCGGGGGTCCCGGGGACTACGACTCCGATTCATCGAGCGGATCCGGGGGCAGCGCGGATGTGGATGAAGACGAGAGCACCGGCGGGGGCGGCAGCGTAGACGTGGATCCGGACGACGATATTCCCGATATAGACGAGGACCCGGACGATGAGCCGGAGCCCACGAAGAAGCCGAAAAAGACAAAGAAACCGGTGCAGACCGAGCAGCCGGTACAGACGGAAGAACCGCCCCAGGAGACGGAGCCGCCGTTAGACCCGGCGGAAGATGTAACCGACGGCGAGGGAGATTTAGAAGAATAAAAAATATCACCGGGAATCACTTGGATTCCTGGTGATATTTTTTTAATATGCGCTCAATCCGGTCTGTCGGATTCAGATATTCGGAAATGGAAGCGTCGTGGTTCAGCGTGTCAATGAGGAGAGCGATGTATTTGCTCATATCCACATTGATGTAGTATTCGCGGTCCAGAAGCTCCTGCGGCTGGTATACCAGGTTCGTGGTCATGACGCGGTAGATCAGTCCGCTCTTGTAGGCCTCGTCGAACTTTTTCAGCCCGTTCGTGAAAAGGCCGAAGGTGGACGCCACGAAAATCCGGTTGGCCATCCGGCGCTTTAATTCGGTGGCTACGTCCAGCATGCTCTCGCCGGAGGAAATCATGTCGTCGATGATCACCACGTCCTTACCCGCCACATCGGACCCCAGAAACTCGTGGGCGATGATCGGGTTGCGCCCCTCTACGATCCGGGTGTAATCTCTCCGTTTATAGAAGGTGCCCACGTCTACTCCCGCCACGTTGGCAAAGTAGATGGCGCGTCCCATCGCGCCCTCGTCCGGGCTGATGATCATCATGTCCTTGGTATTCATCCGGATGTCCGGCACATTTTTCAAAAGAGCCTTGATGAACTGGTAGGTGGGCTGCACGGTCTCAAAGCCCTTGAGAGGAATCGCGTTCTGCACCCTCGGATCGTGGGCGTCAAAGGTGATGATGTTCTCCACGCCCATGTTGGTCAGCTCCTGCAGCGCCAGGGCACAGTCTAAGGATTCTCTGGAGCTGCGCTTGTGCTGGCGGCTCTCGTACAGAAACGGCATGATGACCGTAATCCTTCGCGCCTTGCCACTGATGGCGGCGATCATGCGCTTTAGGTCCTGATAGTGGTCGTCCGGCGACATGTGGTTGATCTGGCCGCACACCTTGTAGGAAAGGCTGTGGTTGCAGACGTCTACCAGAAGATAGATGTCCTTTCCTCGGACGGACTCGTTCAGAATGCCTTTGGCCTCGCCCGAGCCGAAACGGGGGCAGACCGCGTCGATAATGTAGGAATCCTTCTTGTAGTTGTTAAAATGGATGGACGGGGTGGGATTCCTCTTGCTGTCGTGCCGCCATCCGACAATGTACTTGTCCACCTTTTCCCCGATGAGCCTGCTGCTCTCCAGGGGAAGAATGGCGAGGTCGCCGTAGGGAATCATCTGTGCTAAATCTTTCTGACTCATGCTTTCTCCTTTCAAAGACATGCCTTTTTCAGCCGAATATCGTCCCCCGTCAGCTTCAGCAGCGTGTAGTAGCTGGTGATCCGGGAAAAAATCCGCTCGCTGTACTGGTTCCGCAGATCGTCAAAGGACAGATTCGTGGAAATAATGGTAGAGCAGCGGCTGTTCAGCCTCGTGTCAATGCAGTGATACAACTGGGAGGAGGTAAAGCTGTTGTTCAGTTCTGTGCCCAGATCGTCCAAAATCAGAAGATCGCTGTCCAGAATATAGGAAACAGCGGCGCTCCTCTCCGTATGTGAAAATTCTCTGTCAAATTTGTACGTCTCTAAAATATCAAATAGTTTTACAGAAGTCAAGTACACAACTGTATGAGAGCGGTCCAATAATTCTTTGGCGATACAGTGGGAGAGGAAAGTCTTTCCCACGCCGGTGTTGCCATACAGCAGAAAATTTCCGGGCGTATCGTGAAAATGCTCCACAAAATCCATGGTAATATTGTAAATATGCCGCATGTTGTCGCGGGGCGTCTGCCCGGTGGCTTCCTCCACATAGTCGTCCGGATAGAGGGAGAAATCAAACCGGGAGAAATTCTCCTGGTCCAATACTTCCTTCAAATTGGACTGGGCGTAGAGGAAATTGACAATCTCCCGCTCAAAGCAGTGGCATTTCCGGCTGCCCACATACCCGGTGTCATGGCAGTCCGGGCAGTGGTATACGGGCTTTAAGTAGTCGGCGGGAAAGCCGTGGGCGGTGAGGAGCTGTTTCTTCTGCCGCTTGATCCGCTCGATCTGCCGCTCTAAATCCCGCTCATGGGATCCTCTTGAGAGCCTGGCGCGGGCGTGCTCCAGCGAAATCGCCCGGACATCCGCGTCCAGGCCGCTCCACTCCGGGATGGCGCGCCGGACTTCCTCCTGGCGCTCCCTGGAAATCTGTTCTGTCACGAGCTGCCGCTCGTAGTAGACGGACATCAGTTGTTCGTATTGACTGTTGGTAAGTACCATAAAAACACTCATTTCTGAGCGAACAAATTCTGCCATCAATAGCGAATTATGCCCGCTCCATTTTATAAAAAAATTAAATCAGCCGCGGGATGCGCGCTCTGCTCGTCAGGATTTATGCTCCTACCAGTCAGGATGTATTCTCTGACAGCGGCGCTCCCATCAGTCAGGATGTATTCTCTGGCAGCGGCGCTCCCATTAGTCAGGACTTATGTCCCTGCAGCAGCTGGCGCTCCAGAGAGCTGTAGTCGCTCTGGGAGTAGGAGCGCTGGGGAAAATTCTGAAACTGGTT
Source organism: uncultured Lachnospiraceae bacterium (assembly GCA_947589175.1). Taxonomy (GTDB): domain Bacteria; phylum Bacillota; class Clostridia; order Lachnospirales; family Lachnospiraceae; genus Eubacterium_F. The sequence continues at coordinate 4,124 of CANPZR010000070.1, forward strand.
CTTCGACGGAGCGCTTGTCCGGTAAATGGTGCTCTGCCGGATGGGAGCTCCGTGATTGCGCTTCTTGCTCTTGTAGGCCTCGTCGCACCGCTTGATATCCTCCAGGGAAATCACTTGATGGTCGTGCCATCCCTTCAGAATCGAGGACACATAGTGAAGATTCGTGTCCCCGGTCTGCATCACCGTCCGGCTGCATGCCTCCTCGATAATGCTGTCCGCGAAGTGATAGGCATTCCAGCTGTCGATGATCTCCCGCTCGGCCGGGGCTAAGTTCCGCTTTATGCCCAGAGCCCGCGCCACCAGCGCGTACCGGCCGGAGAACGCCGCCGATTCCTCCGCGGCCTCCTCCGGAGTGGCAATTCCCTGTCTGGCCCAGTCGATGCCGATCGCCTCTATGTACGAGGGACTGGTCTTTCCCTTGGAGACCGCCGTCTCATATAAAGTGACCACAAGCTCCGAGGAGAAGCCCACGTCACACATAAAATACAGAATCGTCTGCAGGTGGGCGGGAGAGACCGGAGCGCCCAACAGAGTCTCAATCCGGCTGATGGTGCGGTTCATCTCCTCATCTTTCACGAGCGCCTCTGCCTGCAGAGGCGTGTAGGTGTGCTTTTCCGGGACCGGAATATCGCCCGATTCCGCCGGGAGAGCGGTATTCCTGCCGTGCACCGTGCCCATCATCCTCTCGTGAGCCGCCTGCTCGTCCGCGCCCGCAGGCGGAGCCAGCCGGCCGGCGCGTCCCCGCCCCTCTCCGGACTCCGGAACCGGCCCGGCTCCCGGCGTCAGAAGCCGCACGGAAGAAATGGCGTCCCCCTCGGCTGTCAACTGGATCAGCCCCTTCCGGGACCAGTAGCGCAGCGCGCGCAGAACGTCGTTCTCCGTGCAGTCCAGACGGTCGGCCAGCAGGCTGACCGAGAGATCGCCCTCCTCGTCCGGGTGCTGGCAGGCCATCTGCAAGGCGAGATATACCTTCACAAAATTGCCATTGGCAGCAGGCATATATTGGGTTATAAACATATTGGAAATGCTTGTAAATGTGTCATTTCCTTCCTGTGCGACGGTAAATCCCATGACCTCACGATTCCTTTCTGCATCCTTGTTGCACTCAAGAGTATAACATAAAGATTTTTGACTTGCAAATGGCGGAAAGCGGGTGTTTTGCTGTAGAAAAACGCTGTTGATAATGTGCATATTGTTGACAACGTATGTTCGAATGGACTATTTAAGTAGAATAAACGGGAAGAAACAACGGTTTTTCGGGATTTTTCTTAGAAAATAAAATTTTTATAAATATTCACAAATTTTACTTGACAAGAATATATCCACAACCCGCACATTCGACTGAATGTTGATAAGGTTGTGGATAATGTGCATAAATTATTCTTTTAACAGGCTATCTCCAATTTCTACTACGTTTCCCGCCCCCATAGTTATCAACAGGTCGCCGTCGATACAATTTTTTAAAATAAATTTTTCAATCTCGTCAAAACTGGAAATGTAGCGCGCTTCTTTTCCCCTCTTTTTCATCTCGTCCGCGAGCGTCTGAGAGGAGATATCGCCCGGATCCTGCTCCCTGGCGGCGTAGATATCCGCCAGTATGACCTCGTCGGCCTCGCAGAGCGCCTCGGCGAACTCTTTGAGGAAAGCGCGGGTGCGGGTGTAGGTGTGGGGCTGAAAGACGCACCACAGTGTCTTGTGCGGGTACTTCTTGGCCGCTGTGAGGGTGGCGGCGATCTCCGTCGGGTGGTGGGCGTAGTCGTCGATAATGGTAATCCCGTTCTTTACCCCCTTGAGCTCGAAGCGACGCTCCGTGCCGTGGAACGCCGTGAACGCCCGTTTTATTATCGGGGGCTCGATGTCAAACAGGGAGGCGAGTGCCAGACAGGCCAGAGCGTTGGAGATGTTGTGGCGTCCCACCACGGCCAGCTCGTAGCGCTCCTTCACCTCGCCCTGGACCACGGCGTCAAAGCGCCCGTGGCCGAGCTCGTCATAGGAGATGTCCGCCGCGGTGAAGTCCGCTTCCGGGACGTCCAGCCCGTAGGTGACGACCCGGCAGGAAAGACCCTCCGTGATCTCTGTATAATCCGGAATCTCGGCGTTGATGATCAGCGTTCCGCTCTCCGGTATAAGTTCCGCGAATTTCCGGAAGGAGCGGCGTATGTCCGCGATATCCTTGAAGAAATCCATGTGATCTTCTTCTATATTAAGGATGACGCCCACCGTGGGGAAAAACTGCAGGAAACTGTTGGTGTACTCACAGGCCTCCGTGATGAAGTGGGAGGAGCCGCCGATGCGGATATTCCCCCCGATGGCGTCCAGTATGCCGCCCACGGAAATCGTGGGGTCAAGTCCCGCCTCCATGAAAATGTGCGAGGCGATGGACGTCGTCGTGGTCTTGCCGTGGGTCCCGCTGATGGCGATGGCCGAGGAATAATTCTTCATGACCTGGCCCACCATGCGCGCCCGCTCCATCATGGGGATGTGAAGCTCCTCCGCCCGCCTGTATTCCGGGTTATCCGGGTGTATGGCCGCCGTGTACACCACGAGGTCTATATCTTCGGTAATATTTTTGGATTCTTGTCCATATAATACTTGTATGCCGAGACTCTCCAGATGCCGGGTAATCTTGCTCTCGCTCCGGTCCGATCCGCTGACGGCAAATCCCATCGAGTGCAGCAGCTCCGCGAACCCGCTCATGCTGATGCCGCCGATCCCGATAAAGTGGACCCGGCATGGGTGTTCAAAATCAATTTCGTACATAAGAAGCTCCCTCCTTCTTAAAAATGGCTCTTATCGGGGCCAGAAAATTTGGCCTCATATATCATATTATATAAATTTAATGGGAAAAATACAAGGCATAAGGTAAAAATGCTTAATAAACTTGAAATGAAATTGTAAAATATACACAAAAGTTTAAAAAAAATTGAATTTTTTTTGTGAAAAATATTCACAATCACCAAAATGTATGATATAATCAAAAACATCAAATAAACAACAGGGGTGATAACATGATCAAAAAAGAAATGATAGCCATGTTACTTGCTGGGGGGCAAGGGTCAAGACTGGGTGTTTTGACCGCAAATGTAGCAAAGCCTGCTGTTGCTTTTGGGGGAAAGTATCGGATCATTGATTTTCCATTGAGTAACTGTATCAACTCAGGAGTGGATACAGTAGGTGTACTGACCCAGTATCAGCCATTGAAACTGAACACTCACATCGGAATTGGTATTCCGTGGGATCTGGACCGCAATGTTGGGGGCGTGTCCGTTCTTCCTCCGTATGAGAAGAGCACCAGCAGTGAGTGGTATACCGGTACGGCGAACGCCATATTCCAGAATTTGAATTATATGGAATATTACAATCCGGACTATGTGCTGATCCTCGGCGGCGACCACATCTACAAGATGGACTATCAGGTAATGCTGGATTTCCACAAGGCTAATAATGCAGACATCACGATGGCGACGATTCCGGTTCCAATCGAGGAAGCGAGCAGATTCGGCGTATGTATTACAGACGATACGCACCGGATTCTCGAATTCGAGGAGAAACCGGCACATCCTCGGAGCAATCTGGCATCCATGGGTATTTACATTTTCTCATGGCCGGTGCTGAGGGAAGCGCTGATCAAGCTGAAAGATCAGCCGGGCTGTGACTTCGGAAAGCATATTCTGCCGTATTGTCATGAGAGGGGCGACAGGATTTTTGCTTACGAGTACAACGGCTACTGGAAGGATGTAGGTACACTGGGATCCTATTGGGAGTCCAATATGGAGCTCATTGACCTGATTCCTGTATTCAATCTGTATGAGGAGTTCTGGAAGATCTACACCCGTAACGAGTGGCTCCGCCCGCAGTATATCGCGGCGAACGCCATCGTGGATAAGGCCATTATGGGGGATGGCTGTGAGATCTACGGCGAGGTGCACAATTCCGTCATTGGCTCTGACGTCATCATTGAGGAGGGCGCCATTGTGCGGGATTCTATCATCATGAACTCCACCCGGATCGGAAAGAACACGATCCTGGACAAGACAATCGTGGCAGAGGGGACGGAGATCGGAAACAACTGTGTATTGGGGGCCGGCGAGAGCGGCGTAGTGAACAAGCTCAAACCGGATGTGTACGCGTTCGATCTCGTTACCGTAGGTGACAACACCGTGATTCCGGACGGCGTCACCATTGGCAAGAACACTGCTATAGCGGGTAAGACCACGAAAGCGGATTATCCGAACGACACCTTGGAAGGCGGAGAAACTTTGATAAAGGCAGGTGACTTGTTATGAAAGCAATAGGATTGATTCTTGCTGGAGGATCCAGCAGCCGGATGAAGGAACTGACCATTGACCGCGCGACGGCAGCTATGCCGATTGCGGGCGGTTACCGCAGTATTGATTTTGCGCTGAGCAGCATGGCAAATTCGCACATCAGCAAGGTGGGCGTATTTACCCAGTACAACTCCAAATCCCTGACGCAGCATCTCAATTCCTCCAAGTGGTGGGATTTTGGCCGTAAGCAGGGCGGGCTGTTCGTGTTCACGCCGACCCAGACCCACGACAACAATCAGTGGTATCGCGGTACGGCGGACGCCATCGCGCAGAACATCGATTTCCTGAAATCCAGCCACGAGCCCTATGTGATTATCGCGTCCGGGGACTGCGTGTACAAGCTGGATATGAACAAGGTCCTTGAGTATCACATTGAGAAGAACGCGGATATTACCATTGTCACAAAAGACCTGGGATCCGTGGATGACCCGACCCGTTTCGGCGTGGTATCGGTAGATGCGTCCGGCATGGTCACAGAATTTGAGGAGAAGCCGATCGTGACCAACAAGACATTAGTTTCTACCGGCGTTTATGTACTCCGCCGCCGTCAGCTGATCGAGATGATCGAGCGCGCGGGAGCCGAGGGCGGTTTTGATCTTGTCAAGGACATTTTCATTCGCTATAAAGGGATTAAAAAGATATATGCTTACCAGATGGATTCCTACTGGAGCAACATTACGGCCGTGGATTCCTACTTTAAGACAAACATGGATTTCCTCAACAGGGACATCCGGGAATTTTTCTTTGGTGAATATCCGACCATTGCGTCCAAGATCGAGGATCTTCCGCCTGCGAAGTACAATCTGGGAGCGGTTGTGAAGAACAGCCTGGTTTCCAGCGGATGTATCATCAACGGCGAAGTGACGGATTCGGTTCTGTTCAAAGAGGTGTATGTGGGCAACAACTGTACGATCCGCAACTCCATCATTTTGAACGACGTCTATATCGGAGACAATACTTACATTGAGAATTGTATTGTGGAAAGCCATGGTACGATCCGTGCAAACTCTAACTATGTGGGTACGCCGGAAGACCTTAAAATCATTTTGGAGAAAAATGAGCGATATGTACTTTAAATCGTTCAGGTAAGGGGGGACAAGTGATGCAGATCACAGACATCCGTATTCGCGTTGTGAGTAAGGACTCAAAGATGAAGGCGGTCGTATCAGTTACATTCGATGATGCTTTTGTAGTACATGACATAAAGGTCATTGAGGGTGAAAAGGGCTTGTTTATCGCAATGCCGAGCAAAAAGACGCCCGATGGCGAATATCGGGACGTAGCGCATCCGATCAATGGAAGCATGCGAGGGATGCTGCAGGACGCCATATTAGAGGAGTACCAGAAAGCGCTGGCGGAGACGACAGAGGAGAACGAAGTATAATCAAGTACAACGACGTAAAAGATTCCCGGCAAGTTATCTTGCCGGGAATCTTTTTTTCGGTAAATACCGCGTATAAAAGCACGATTTTCGCACTGTTTGTGATCAATCGTCTGTCGCCGAGGGCGGCTGTTTGGCCGTATGGGTCGTCTTTCTCTTTCTGACGTCCTCTCTCACCAATGTATAGACTGTGGCTGAGAGGGGAATAAAAATCAACATTCCGATTACGCCCATGAGGCTCCCGCCGATGCTGACGGCCGCCAGTACCCAGATGGAGGGCAGCCCCACGGAATTTCCCACCACCCGCGGATAGATGAGGTTTCCCTCAATTTGCTGCAGCACCAGAAACAGAACGATGAACCAGAGCGCCATAAGGGGATTCTCGATTAAGATCAGGAAGGCCCCCACGACGCATCCGATAAAGGCGCCCACCACCGGAATCAGCGAGGTGAACGCAATCAGCACGCCGACCATGACCGCGTAGGGCATCCGGAAAATCAGCATGGCGACGACGAACATGGTGCCGAGAATCAGGGTCTCTAAGCACTGCCCTGAGATAAACTTGCTGAAATGGTAGTTGAGAAGGCGCAGTACATGAAGCATGCGCTTTGACATCTTTTCCGGCAGGTAGACGGTGAGCAGCAGCCTTCCCTGGCGGATCAGCGTCTCCTTCTGGCTCAGAATGTAGAGCGAGAAGATAAAGGAGATCACGGCCCCTGTGATGCCGCTGATAATGCTGCTGGC
>CANPZR010000071.1 GCA_947589175.1 uncultured Lachnospiraceae bacterium
CCGAATACTTGCGGACACTGGCAAGTTATGGTATACTAAAGCGCGAACAAAAAAGAAAAGGGAGGATATTTTTATGTCCGGAAGTTCCATTGCGGTAATTATCGCATTTGTGTGTTATTTGTTATTGATGATCGGAATCGGCGTCATGTCCATGAAAAAGACGAAGAATACCGAGGATTATTTTTTGGGAGGCCGCGGGCTGAACAGCTGGGTGGCGGCGCTGTCGGCGCAGGCGTCCGACATGAGCGGATGGCTGCTCATGGGCCTGCCGGGTTCCATCTATGTGGGCGGAACCGGAAGGGCGTGGATTGCCATTGGTCTGTTTATCGGTACAGTGCTCAACTGGCTTCTGATTTCTAAGAGGCTCCGCCGCTACACGATTGTGGCGAACAACTCTCTGACGCTGCCGGAGTTTTTTCAGAATCGTTTTCACGATAAGAAAAAGATTCTTTTGGGAATCTCCTCTGCCGTGATTGTCATATTCTTTCTGGTGTACACGGCGTCGGCGCTGGCGTCCGGCGGAAAGCTGTTCAACACGGTATTCGGCATTGATTACCACATCGCGCTTCTCATCGGCGCGGCCGTAATTCTCATCTACACATTCCTGGGAGGATTTCTGGCGGTGTGCACCACGGACTTCATCCAGGGAACGCTGATGCTGATCGGCCTTATGATCGTGCCGATTATTGCCTGGGCTACCGTCAGCGGCGATGTGTCCGGCGCGCTGAGTGCGTCCGGCATTGTGAATACGGAAAATTACATGAGTTTATTCTACGCGAATGGAGAGCCCTATACCTTTGTGCAGATTCTCTCCGATGTGGCGTGGGGACTCGGATACTGCGGCATGCCGCACATTCTGGTTCGGTTTATGGCAGTCAAGAGCGAGAAGGAACTGAAAAAATCCAGCGCGATCGCCATTATCTGGGTTGCCATTTCCCTGTTTGCCGCCTGCGTGATCGGCGTGATCGGAAGGGCCTTCCTGTCGCCGGTGCTCGACGAGGTGGCGTCGGAAACTGTATTTATCGCTATGATCAAGCAGATTTTTTCCGGCAATTTCCTCTTGATTTTCATCGGGGGACTGTTCCTGTGCGGAATCCTGGCGGCTGTTATGTCCACGGCGGACTCGCAGCTTCTGGTGTGCGCGTCCTCTGTCTCCAAGGATATCTTTAAAAATATTTTGAAGCCGAAAGCGTCGGACGACAAGGTGTTAAAGGTGAGCCGCTGTACGGTGCTGTGCGTGGCCGTGCTGGCGTTTTTGATCGCGTGGAACCCGGAGAGCAGTATTATGGATCTGGTGTCGGACGCGTGGGCCGGACTTGGCTCCGCCTTCGGACCGCTCGTGGTGTGCGCCCTGTTCTGGAAGCGCACGAACCTTCCGGGAGCCGTTGCGGGCATTATCTCCGGCGGACTTTTCGTTATCATTTGGGACTACCTGCCCATCGTAAACGGACAGACGCCCTACGCGGCGACGGGAATTTACTCCCTGCTGCTGGGATTCTTTATCAGCCTGATCTGTATCGTGGTCGTGAGCCTTATGACCAAGGCGCCGGACGAGGGTGTGCTGAAGGATTTTGAGGCGGTCAATAATTATGTCGATCAACAGTAAAAAATAGACTGCGTAAAATGATTCGTTAAAGCGATTGTTAAATCGCATGAAAATAAGGATGTGGAGTAAAATATGAATGAACGTATGAGTGAACGTTTTGTGGATCTGATCCAGCGAAAGCGGGATGGGGGCCGTCTGGCCCCCCATGAAATCCGGGATATGATCGGCCGCTATACCGGGGGGCAGATTCCGGATTATCAGATGTCGGCCATGCTCATGGCAATCTGCTTTCAGGGCATGGATGATGAGGAGCTGACCGCCCTCACAATGGCCATGCGCGATTCCGGGGACATGGTGGATCTGTCGCCTCTGCCCGGCGTCAAGGTGGATAAGCACTCCACCGGCGGCGTGGGGGACAAGACGACGCTGATTGTGGCGCCTATCGTGGCGGCCTGCGGGGTTCCGGTGGCGAAAATGAGCGGTCGAGGCCTTGGATTTACCGGCGGAACGATTGACAAGCTGGAGTCCATTCCGGGATTTCGGACCGACCTGACGAGGGAAGAATTTTTCTGCGCGGTGGAGAAAAACGGCCTGTGCGTGACCGGTCAGTCCGGGGAACTCGCCCCGGCGGATAAAATGCTGTACGCCCTGCGGGATGTGACTGCCACGGTGAGCAGTATTCCGCTGATCGCCGCGTCCATTATGAGTAAGAAGCTGGCGGCGGGCAGCGACAAGATTCTTCTGGAGGTCACGACCGGCAGCGGCGCGCTGATTCAGGATCCGGAGGGGTCCAGAGAACTGGCCCGGCGGATGTGCGCCATCGGACGGGGAGCCGGGAAGGAGACCGTGGCGATGATTACCAGCATGGATGAGCCGCTGGGGTACGCCATAGGGAATAATCTGGAGGTAATCGAGGCGATTGAGGTCCTTCGGGGCGGCGGGCCGGAAGATGTAAAGGAGGTCTGCTTGGCGCTGGCGGGCATGATGATCGCCCTGGGGCAAGATGGAGCAGCCCCGACTGGCAATTCCTATGAATATGATGCCAAAGGATATAATCCTTCAGAATACAATTCTTTTGAGAAAGATTTATTTTTAAAGGGGAAAGAGCGCGCGAGAGAAGCGCTGGAGAGCGGCGCAGCCTTTGAAAAATTCAAGGCCATGGCAGCAGCCCAGGGAGGCGACGTCTCCTATATTGAGGACACGGAGAAATTTGAAAAAGCGACTGTTTCCGGGGAGCTTACCGCGGAAAAAAGCGGATATCTGTCCCGCTTTGACACCGCCGGAATCGGCGTCACCGCCTCGCTGTTGGGGGCGGGACGGGAGACGAAGGACAGCGCGATTGATTTTTCCGCCGGAATTCGGTTGAAGAAAAAACAGGGAGAGCGGGTGGAACAGGGCGAGGCGATTGCCGTTCTGTACACGTCCGGGCAGCTAAAACTTGCGCAGGCATTGGAGCATATGAGGGGCTGCGTTGAGATTTCCGGGCAGAAGCCCGCGCCGATCCAGTTGATACAGGATATCATCAGATAAAAAGAGAAGTTCGCAATGTCATGGGGGCAAAATATCGTTTGCCCCCAATATCATGGTTTAACATTTATTTGGATGGAGGTATAGAGAATGAAACTATTGACAGTAGCAATTCCCTGCTATAATTCGCAGGACTATATGGAGCACGCGGCGGAGACGGCGCTGGCGGGCGGCGAGGACGTGGAAATCCTCTTGATAGACGACGGCTCCACGGACGAGACAGGGGCGATCGCGGACCGGCTGCAGACCGAACATCCCACGATTATCCGGGTCATTCATCAGGAGAACGGCGGCCACGGAAGCGCGGTAAACACGGGACTTGCCGAGGCGACGGGCATTTATTTCAAGGTGCTGGACAGCGACGACTGGTTTGACGGGGACTCCTTTCAGAAAATATTGGAGGTGCTCCGGGGATTTGTCCACGACGGGAACGGCGTGGATATGCTGCTCTCCAATTACGTCTATGAAAAGCCCAGCCTGCGCAAGCACAAGGCAATCCGGTATGACGGGGTATTTCCCGAAGAAAAAGTATTTACATGGAATGAGGTGAAGCGGTTCAAGGCGAGCCAGAACATTCTTATGCACTCCGTAATCTATCGGACCAAAATGCTCCGGGAATGCGGTCTGAAGCTGCCGGAACACACGTTTTATGTGGACAATATTTTTGTTTACAATCCCCTTCCCTTTGTAAAAAGCATGTACTACGTCAACACCGACCTGTACCGCTATTTCATCGGAAGGGAGGACCAGTCCGTCAACGAACAGGTCATGATCGGCAGAATCGACCAGCAGATCAAGGTCAACAAGCTGATGATCGACGCCTACGATCTGACAAAAATCAAAAATAAAAAACTGCGCCACTACATGGTCAAATATCTCACGATGATGATGACCGTCAGCTCCGTATTTCTCATTAAAGAGGGCACGGAGGAGAGCCTCGCCAAGAGGGAGGAGCTGTGGGAGTATCTGAAAAATCAGAACAAGGGCATGTACCGGATGGTCAATAAAATGGCCCTCAGCAAGCCCATGCAGATTCGGAACCGGGCGGGGCGGAAAATCGTCGTCTGGGGATATTCCCTCTCCCAGAAAATTTATGGATTTAATTAATGTCGGCACAAGCTAGAACGAGATTACCGTATGAAATTCCCGCCGTTCTTTTTTGTAATACATGGTCATGTTTCCATTGTGCTTTTCCACGACCCGTTCAATGCTTTTGACGCCGATTCCATGAAATCCTTTGCTCTTCTTGTGAGATACCAGCTTGCCGGTCACCGGATCAAAGGGATCGTCGCGGCATGTATTGAACAGGGCGAGCACAATGGGCGAATCGTCGTGGGGCCTGGTAACGGACAGTTCGATGTAGCTGTTGGGAATCCCGGAGGCCGCCTCCAGGGAATTGTCCAGAAGATTGCAGAAAAGCGCCGCAATATCCTCATAGGGAAAATCAGACAGCAGGCCGCTTCGTATATCAATGTGGAACTTGATATACCGTTCCTGGCATATCTGGAGGTATCGGGACAGGACGGCGTTCAGCTGCTCATTGTCGCAAAGGCGGACAGGAGAGGCCAGGCCGGAGAAGTGAGAGAGATGTTCAATATAAGAAGCAATTCTATCCTGCTCTCCCCAGCTGTTTAAGTCGGCGATTGTCTGCAGATGCTTATTGATATCGTGAATGAGTATCCTGTGCGCCTTATCCTGTTTGAGCAGCAGGCTGTAATACGATATGAGGTCGTATTCTTTTTGAAATTGTATCTGGAGACGGGTATTTTCAATCGCATGGCGCTGATTCTGGTCATACAGCCAGAAAACCAGAATGTTGATAATGAGAATAATAATGCTGCTGACAGATATCATGCTGCTGACCCGCGTCGGCAGTGTGCATGTCAGCCATATAGCGCTAAATGTCCAGAAAATAAAAACGGACAAAAGAGGGATGGCGATCAGGAGCAGGGTTCTCCACTGAAACGGCGCGGATTGTCCCGGCCTTTTGAAAAAATGGAGAATAATCTGCAGGATCAGGAAATAAAAAAGTTTGCTGAACGCGGCAGACAGGATTACGTGAGGAGTTGAAACGTGGTTTATGTAAAGGCTCGTCATAACGGATGTATTGAGTCCCACTACCATATAATCGCATAGCGTCATTATAATGGCAATAAAACACGCGTGAAAAAGTGAAATATGCCATTTCAGGCGGCACAGCCACAGTCCCGCAATAAAGTTGGCGAGAATAAAAAGCAGGGTGTTGAGCCAGATGATTTCTGCCTGCGAGACGATAAACGGAACCGCATAAAGAGCGAGCATTCCCGGAAGGGCGGGAAGCGCATTTTTATCAGAAAAAAACAAATGGGTATAATATTCCCATGCAATCAGAGCTTCCAAAATATATATGACAAGAAAAAATATAAATAATTCCATCTGAATCACCTTGTACTTTCTAAATACAATAAATATGAATTTTTAAATTCCGCAAATTTCCTGCGTGACAGATACGCATGAAATCTGCCGTGGCAGAGAGAGATTTCCGAGCGGTTGAAATCTGTGATGTGCCTCAGGTTTACAATAAAACACCGATGGCTGTTGAAAAAACAGCCGCAGTGCAGCGTCAGCGTCTGGATCCAGTGCCGCATCGCCTGCATGGATTTAATATCCTGATATAAGGTGTGTACAATAGTATCATGGCCATGGGACTCCACGCTCACAATATCGGATGTAGATACGGCATGGAAGCCATCGGCGGATTCAATCATAATCCGGGAAGAAAAGCTGTTATACAGCTCCAGCGCGTCGTCCAGATTCAGAAACAGGCGCTGTTTGTCCAGCGGTTTGGATAAATAGCGGAACACACGAAACCGCATGGCTTCATCCAGATATTCCAAATAGGACGTCACGACAAAAATAATGATATCTTTGTCCTTCCGCTTCAGCGCTTTTCCCACGCAAACTCCATCCAGTCCCGGCATTTCCATGTCCAAAAATACAATATCCTTCGTCTCTGGATCGGAGAGGAGAGCCTCTCCGTTTTCAAACAGGGCAATATTTTCTATTTTCAGCTTCTTTTCCGCAAAATATTCCGTAACATAAGACCGAATCTTCTCAATATCCAGCGGGTTGTCGTCGCATATGGCAATTCTCATGTTTATATCCTCATTTCTTTTTCAATATGGCATACAAATATAATTATATTATAGCAAGTCTAATTTTTTTGACAAGGTTTTAGTGACCATTCGTGCAGGATTCGTGTCATTTCGTGCAAAACGGTAGATTATTAAAAAATTTTTTGTTAGGATGGTTATGCGGTTCACTGCATGTTTTTAAATATATCCCCATTCGTTCTGGCGGGAATTATGGGATTGTTTACAAAAACTGTCTTGGAAAGCCTGCTGTTCATTTTGCCATTTTGTCTGATGAGAAAATTCAGCGGCGGATTTCATGCAAAACAGGAATGGCAGTGTTTAATCGGTTCCTGTCTTGTGCTGGTGTTTTGCCATGCTGTGATTGTACGGATTTTGTGTGGAGTCGTCCTGCATATACTGCTGCTCTTGTCCGGAACCGGTCTCTCTGTATTCAGCCCGGTAGATTCTGAAAACCGGAGGTTAAGCGTGGCTGAAAAAGAGGAGTACAGGCATAAAGCGCAGTATATTGTCTGGGGCATCATCGCCGTGTACGGTCTGCTTGTATGGTCGGAACTGGATGAGTATGCGAAATGGATTGCGGCAGGTGTGATATTGACGTTCTGCCTGCAGATTCCATGTATCTGGAAGAACAAGAAGTAGTTCAATACAAATAATGGTTGCCAGCATCCTGTATACAAAAAAATGAAAGGTGTGTGATAAAAATGCACAGTCCAAGAGAATCCTGCAATGGAGTCAGTCAGGCGTAAGGGAGCGGGAGAGCAGCAGGAAATTCTTTCGTGTAGAAAGAGATTATTTAATAAGCAAAAAATATCTAAGGAGGTAGCGACATGAATTTTGCGCTAAAAAGATCAATAAAAGCATTTGCGGTAACACTGGCGCTCTCAGGGACGCTGATCGGAGGAAGCGTGGCGCTGGCTAATACCGGCACCGGTACAATAAACGGAAATACTATAGGTGCAGCGGTGGAAAAAAGCAGTGCCAGCGGCTCGGACGCCCATATAACTCTTAACACAATGCTTTACTATCATGAGACCGTTTCTGTAAACATACTAAACAAGAATGACAATTATGTTAATAAGGAAACAGTTGATTTTTGCGATACTCATGTGGGAGCAAAAAAGGACATTCCATATAAGGATGGCAAAGGCGTCAAGGGAAACATGTTTCGGCCGGCGTTTATAATTAGGCCGGCATCGACGGTCTATACATCAGACATAAAATACTCGTTTACGCCGTGACCGGCATGTGTATTCATGGGAAAGGGAAAGCCCCCTTTCCCAATTTTATAAAAATAAAGTAAATTAAAAAACTAGGAGATAGAAGGTATGGTAAGGAGAAGCAGAATGATGGGCGTCCTGTCAATGTTATTGGCAGCATCCTCCCTGTTCCTGTGCGCCTGCGGGGGCGGGGCGGGAACTGCGGGGGAAGGCAGGACGTCGTTCACGGAGGAGGAACTGGAGAGCGGCCACGCCTCCTTCCAGATCGAGGAGAACCTCGTGGTGGATGCGGACATCACGCCCAGAGAGACATGGGAAAAGGAATACGCAGTCTACTATACGGAAAGCGTCTGCGAGCCGGACAGCGGCGACGAGGGGGCGTTCCGTAAGGATCCCACGGTGTTCGGGCACACGCATGGCGAGTGGCAGGAGATGCTGCAGCAGCTGGAGCCCGGGCGCCTGACAGGCGACAGGTTCCGTATGGGGAAATCTTACATGGTGCGCGAGAAATTCAAGGGGCGGAACGGACAGGCTTATAGATTTTTTGGCTCATGGTCGGGCGAAGCGGGGAAATACGGCCTCAGCACGCCGTTCAACGCGCTGTGGATCATGATGGAACGGAAGGGAACGGTCGCCTCTTCTATACAGCAGCAGGCGGGCTATATCATGGCCCTGGTCCCGGACTATGGGGAAAGCGGCCTGGATTTCCTGCCGGATCCGGACGGGGAGGCGGAGCGGATCGGCCGGTTCCTGGAGGAGATGTCCGGGAGGGCGGTCAACAGCGGGTATGAGTATGTGCCGGCCAGCAGCGAAAATGTGGAGAAGCTGGAGGAGAGGCTGGATCCTGACATCTTCCCGGATGTAAAGATGGAGGACGAGTATGCCTATTACCTGTTCTGGTATGACGTGGACGGGCTGCCGCTGCACCACCTGTTGCTGCGGTACCACCTGAAGGACGATGAAACTGCCGACAGGCTCAGTCTCTGGTCGGCCCTCCCGAACAGCAGCAGCGAACTCATGGCAATTTCGGAATCCACCCAGTTCGCTGCCGTGGACGGGGACGGGCTGCTCTATCTGGACTGCTCGAGCATGTGGAGGCCGGGGGACGTCTGCCGGGAGAAGGGAGCCGTGGTCGGGCCGGACAAAGCGCTGGCGATGACAAGGGAATACTATGAAAAGACCCTGCTCCCGGAGAAAGTCACAGTCCGGGACATCCGGCTGACATACGCGGGGTACTTTGTCAACGAGGGCGGGACGGTGCGCCCGGTCCTCACGCCCGTGTGGGAAGTGGAAGTGTGCGACAGGCCGTCCGACGACATGTCCTCGGGATGCCGGTTCGCCTATGACGCGTTCACGGGGGAGTGCCTGCTGGAAAGGGGGAGTCTGACATGGATATGGTGAGGCGACTGGCATGGGAAGGCACGCGGTGGTTTGCGCCCGCCGCGCTTGCCGCCGTCATTGTGCTGTATGCGGCCGCATTCTGCCTGGATGCCGTCTCATGCTGGGATTACCTGCAGAAAATGGCGTATGAGAAGTCCGTCCTGCATTTTTTTTACGAGAGCGACAAGACGGTCTCGAACGTCGGCCTGTGCCTGACGGCGCTGCTGGGGGTCGGCTGCTACGCCCAGGATTACGAGAGCGGGGCGGCGTATATGCGCATACAGCGCATGGGGACGGGAAGGTATGCGGGGATGCGCACCGCGCAGACATGCATCTCCGCCTTCCTGGCAGCAGGCCTGGGCTTCCTGCTGTTTTTCTTCGGCTTCGGGCTCCTGTCCGGCTTTCCCCTGTTCCCGGACACGGATGCCGTGTCCGAGATAGCCGTGCCGCAGATCCTCAAGGCGGGGGACCGGGCAGGATACCTGGTGTTTACCGCCCTGCTCATCGGCATGAGGGCCGTGCTGGCCTGCCTGCTGACCCTGGCCGTCTCCCTGGCCATCCCCAGGCGCAGGATGCTGGCGGCGATGCCCCTGGTCATATGGTACATGATGCAGTATGTCATGACCGCGCAGGAGTGGATCCCGGACTGGCTCCAGCCCGCCTACCTGTTCCGCTATGACATCTACATCCCGCCGGAGTCGCTGGGGCTGGAAGGGATCTCCGAATGGGGCATGGAAGGGATCCTCGCGGGGGGCCTCGTGCTGCTGGCCGGCGCGGTCTGGCTGCTGTTCTGCCTGCGCCTGAAGGGGAACGGGATATTTGGAGGTGAGCAGGTTGGATAGATGGAGGGGGATCTGGGGGACGGCCCTGTATGATGCGCGGGTCATGGCGCTTTCGCCCCGCTTTGTCATGCTCTCGCTGCTCTCGTATATTTTCATGGACATGGTCATGGACCCGTTCAGCCGGTTTGCCGCGGCCTTCCATCTGGGGATCGCCCCGGCGGTGCTGCCGTTCTACCTGTCGAACGAATCCTGCGGGAATCTGGCTTTCCTGCTGCTGGTGCTGCTTTTCAGCGACGTGCCCCTGAAAAGCGGCGGCCAGAACTTCCTGGTGCAGCGCGGGGGCCTCGCGCGGAGCGGGGCCGGGCATGTGCTGGCGATGTTCCTCGCGGGCGCGCTGTTCGTGCTGGAGCAGTTCCTGTTCTCGGTCCTGACGGCGCTGCCGGACCTGCTGTTCGGCGGATGGGGGAAGGTGTGGGGGAGCTTTGCCTCGGGGCAGGCGGCAGACCTCGGGTTTGCCACGGGCATCCGCATATCCGGTCAGGTGCTGTGGAAGTACGGGCCGTGGCAGGCGGCGGGGCTGTCCCTGCTGCTGTTCTTTCTGACCGGGTGCTCGTATGCGCTCATCGTGTTTATCCTGAACGGGCTGGGCCGTGGCAGGCTGGGGACCGTAGCGATGTCCGCCTGGAGCGCGGCATGGATCCTGCTGGACCGTTTTCCGCTCCCTGCCGTGAGGAGGCTCCTGGCCTGGTCGCCGCAGACGTGGAACGACCTGTCGCGGCTCACGCCGGGCGGGGCGCTCAGGCAGGCGGGAGTCCTGGCCGTGGCGGTGCTGGTCCTGTCAGCCGTCGCCGTGTTTCTGGTGAAGCGGCGGAAGATCGAGATGGTGAAGTAGGGCGCATGCGGTATATACAGGGTGGG
>CANPZR010000072.1 GCA_947589175.1 uncultured Lachnospiraceae bacterium
TATTTAGATCCAGTGTCTTTGCACCAATCTGATTTCCACCCATGTCAAACATACAATCCGGCGTAATATCCTCATCTGTCTTAGCATACAGGAGGATTCCTGCTACATTTCCGATATTGTACTTATCCTGATTTTTAACATAAGTGAATATCTGATAAACATTACCGGAATGTAGCGAATACTTGTCAAATTGCTTCTGTAAAGTCCGCCCATAGTACTTTGCATCTATGATCAGAATTTTCTCTTTCAATCGCAACATAATATCTGTCTGCATAACAGGGAGAAATCGGATCATAGACTCGCTGTTTTCCCCTACGAGATTCCACTTCACCTGTCCGGTCTTAACCTCTGAGAGATATGTATGGCGTTGATGATAATATTCAAGAATAAACTTCTCATAGAGTCTTGCCATATGATTATCGGAAAACGCTGCCATTTTGTATTCACCCTTTTCGGTGGTCTGAAGCATTCCATCTAAAACAAAGTAGCAGACATTTATCAGAAGCTCATAATTCTTGCTATTTCGCTGATAATGAATGCATCTCCATGATATTTCTGAAGGGTCAAGCTGCTCTATTCCATCAAAAAAAACCAGCAGTTTCTTTAATGTAACTTTTCGCTCAAAGTCAACACCATCATCAATAAGAAGGAAATGAATTGTGGTTTTCAGAATCTGATTTAGCAGATTATTCTCTGACAGCTCATCGAACTCACAAGTCAGGTTCTGTTTACGTTGAATCCTGTTCCGCATGGTTTTCGGCAAGTCAAGTTTACCACGCATGACAGAGAGTGTTTCATTCTTTGTAATATATTCGCGGTATAGCCCTTGTTTTAACTGTTGTGCGATACCCTTACTAAGAATTGCAGCAAAAAGGTCCTGTGCATTGTCAAACTTCTCCGAAGCAATCTCATCATAATTTGACTGTTTCAGAATCTGAAATGCATAGGAAAGCATATAATAAATATTTTTGATAAATATGCTTTTATCCTTAATCATCAAACACTCCACGCAAATTCTTTTCCCATCTGGAAAGCTTGTCGGGCTCATCAAACCAGTACTCTCCAAGCATAGGTAAAATATCAAATTCCACAACTGAACGCATCCACTCATCGGTGCAGCCCGTTTCCTCTCTTCCACAGAAATAGCTGTGTCCGATCTGGAATCCTCGTCCAAGTGATTTATCATCTGTTATCTCTTTATTCAGTGCCTTGATCTGATCAATCAAAGCATTGAAGGTTTCATTTGCAAATCCATTCTGATATTTAGTGAATCCCTCTGAATTGAAACCCGGTTCTATCTCAAAAAAGCTGAATCTTCTCCTGAGCGCATAGTCAATCATTGCCAGGCTTCGATCGGCAGTGTTCATCATGCCGATGATAAAGAGATTCTCCGGCACAGAAAATGGCATGCCGCTATAGGCCAGTGTTGCCTTGGTTCCACGATAATCCTTTTCAATCAGCATCAGCAGTTCACCGAAAATCTTACTCATATTTCCTCGGTTGATTTCATCGATAATAAAGAAAAATTCCTTATCGGGATGATTCGCAGCTGTCTGGCAGAACCTGTAGAAGATACCATCTGTGAGCTTGAAATCAGTCCCATCCGGCCGATAGCCCATGATGAAATCCTCGTAGGAATAGTTCTGGTGGAACTGAACCATTTCTATACGTGAATCATCCATTTCTCCCATCATGGCATATGCCAGCTTTTTCGCTGTAAAGGTCTTTCCTACACCGGGCGCACCCTGAAGAATAAGGTTCTTCTTGTTTCTGAGAAGCGCTTCCAGTACGTCGTAGCGCTCCTCGGTCATATAAACCTTATTGAGAAAATTTTCCTTTGTGTATTTCTGTATTGGTGCATCAGCCTGTTTCAGCGGATTATCGTCACGAATAATATCCATGATGAAATCAAATTCACCCTTAGTAAGCTTGAACAAGCTTCCGTTTGGCTGCACAAAGAACTCCATCTTTTCAAGTTCAGAACAAGCTTTCAGATCCAAATATTCGACAGGTGACGCCAGTCCTTCTGTTTTTTCAAAATAGACAGACTTTCCATCGTTGGCCTGCGTGATCTTGGCAAGCGCTACAACCTTCTTTACAGGATTGGCTTCATATCCGATGACAATGTCGCCGACTTTTGCATCAAGGAAATTCTGGAATATCCGCCTTTTATGACCATTTTCGTTATACAACGTATAACTTTGCTCTTCACCGACCTTTAGATCCGCGAAACTCCAGATTTTCGGATTAGCTGTCAGCCACCAATAGCCTTGTTTTTGATCGGCATCTCCAAACAGCTTGTTTAATGTCATATCAAAATAAGGAACGAGAACGGCTTCTTCAAATAATTTCTGGTCATCATTATCAACTTTGATACAGGTAGAGTTATCATTTGGCGACCACCATTTCTGGATACCCTTATATGCAGAAGTATCCTTTGATTCGGCAATAACACGATAGGATCTTTCATACCAACCGTCTTTCATCTCCAGATTAAGCACCGGTTTATCAGATGTAAACTGCCCTAGGATTCGGATGCTGTTTCCGTAACACAAATAGAAATAATCGCCTTTTTTTATGCTGTCCATAAAACTCTCACCCTGAGAGACCTTTGAAACAGCCTTTGCTTTTGTTCTGCTATGAACAACCGCCACTTTTCGGTCTTCAAATATTGATCGGTTATTTTCCGATATCGACCCGTGACTGATCTTCCATATTGCAGGAGTATCATCTACATACAGAGGAATCTCGCTCAGATTAACCTTCTCCAAAGCCTCTGATAGCTCATCACGCAGTTTCCATATATATACTCCATCTGTTGAGCTGTCAGCTTCTTTTCCGACATAGAGAATCGGCCACCAACGTGAATTCTCTGTATCTTTGATCATAACTGGACAGCCCGTTTTCTCGGCGACTCTCTTAGCAAGCGACTGTGATCCATTATTATAAAAATTCAAATTCTCACCATACTTAACGGAAAGCTGTTTACATGTAGCCGCTCCACCATAATCCTTTAATCTTTTAACGATTTTCAGACTGCTTCCGGTAAATACAGAGCTATCATTCAACAACTCAACCCAGTCCTCAACACTAAGTTCTGGCGTGTAGTCCTCTGGTTTCGGAAACCATTCATTCTTGTCTTTCTCAGCATTCTGTGTACCCAGATAAAACCGGGCAAGATAAAACCCGATATCCATAGTGGCAGTCTTAAGTTCTGAATCAGGATAGCAGCTTTTTGTTATTCCATTCTTAAAAAGCTCGACAATTTCGGAATCGGCTTTTATTGCTTCACAGATTTCGTCATACATCTGAAATCCACCAATCAAAGTCTCTACGGATCCATTTTTCTTCGGCATGTAATCGGATGACAATTCTCTCGCAGCCGCGCGGAACAGCTCATACTTGTAGATATAATACTTATCTGGATACCGAAGCCAGAGGTAAGTACTGATGGCATTCGTATTCTGATAGTGGTTTCTCCAAGTACCATCATCATATTTTGACCGTAGTTCTTCGGATGCTGTCTGGAATGCATCTACCCTTGCTGCCAAATCCTGGGATTCATCAAATAAATTCCGAAACATTGTCCTTGTTGCTCCATCATCCGCTTTGGCAAAGTTTATTATCATGCCGCGCGGATAAGCATAACCGGATGCCAACAGGTTAGAGGTCTTGTCAGTAGCCTGCTTGAACATCTCACCAAAATTTTCTGCATCAATATTCCAGTGATCCTGGAAATGCTTGATAGCCTCCCACTTATATTTTTCATCATCCCAGTGGCTCGGAAAGTAAGCCTTGTATCCTTCCAATATGAGATTCAGTTTTTCTAAATCAATCATGCGCTCCTCCTGCCAAGCCGTGTATAATACGGACTTGATCCGTATCGTCAATGGTTCCATCTGCTCTTTTTATTATATATCCATAAGGGAAAAATGTAAAGTGAAAGCGGAGAGTATTATTTTTCATTTGCTTTCACAAGGTAATACATTCCCGCAAAGGGCGAAAGTGTAAAGACTATTTGTTTCTTTTCAAATTCCAATTCTGTTTTTTCGTACTTGCGTTTTCCTCCATAACATTCCATATCGCTTGCAATAAGTAATTTATATTGCTGGGGCTGTGCCGTTTGATAGCAGAAAGTCTGTTTTTTGTTGGAAAAATTGAGCAACACTAATATTCTTTGTGTTTTATCTTTGCGTTCGAACACATAAACACAATTTTTTTCCTGTTTACAGTCAATCCATAAAAATCCGTCCCTGGAATAGTCTAGTTTTGACAATGCCGGATAAGAGAGATAGATATGGTTTAAATCTGCCATGAAGTGGTGGAATGAATCATGTATTGGATATTTCAACAGATCCCAGTCCTGTTCCTTGCGTTCATCCCATTCCCGAAGCTGTCCCCATTCATTTCCCATAAAATTAAGTTTCTTCCCAGGATGGGCGTACATATATAAATATAGCGCCTTTGCCTGTGGGAATTTCTGTTGATAATCCCCGCTCATTTTTTGAACGATTGTAGCTTTTCCATGCACTACTTCATCATGGGACAGGGGGAGAATATAATGTTCATCATAAAAATACATCATGGAGAATGTAATGTTATGATATTTATCTGTCCGTTCTTCCGGTAAAGACTGAAAATAGGATAATGTATCGTTCATCCAGCCCATATCCCATTTAAAGTCAAATCCTAAACCGTTCTTTTCTACAGGATGTGTAACGCCGGGGTAATCACTTGAATCTTCTGCAAATAGTAAAATGTCATTTATTCGTTCTTTTAATCCCATATTCATATTCTGCAAAAAGCGGATTGCCGACTTGTTTTCACCTCTTGACTTATTTCCCTGCCAGTAAATAAGGTTCCCGACCGCATCTACACGCAGGCCGTCAAAATGAAATTCATGTAACCAGTAATAGGCAGAGGATTGTAGAAAGCTGCACACCTCTCCTCTGGAGTGCATAAAATTACAGCTTCCCCATTCGTTGTATCCAATACTGGAATGAGGATATTCATATAGAGGTGTTCCATCATAATTTTTCAGCGCATAATCGTCAAGCGCAAAATGGACAGGGACAAAATCAAGTATGACGCCGATTCCGTTTATGTGGCACTGGTTGACAAATTTCTTCAGTTCATCCGGTCTGCCATATCGCGAGGTGGGACTGAAAAAACCTGTTGCCTGATATCCCCATGAATTATCACAGGGGTATTCCGAAAGCGGCATGATTTCTACAAAGTTATAGGCATTTTCTTTCAAGTAAGGTATTAGAAGATCTGCTAATTCGGCGTAGGAATAGCAACTGCGTTTTTTCTGTTTCCATGAACCAAAGTGCAGTTCGTAAATGTTGATTGCTCCGTCCGCGCATTTTTTTCTGGTCCTCATCCAGTCTTCATCGCTAAATGTGTATTTTGAAAGATCATATGTGACAGACGACACATCAGGAAAAGCTGCGGAGTAAAAGGCATAGGGATCAACATGATCGACAAAGCTTCCGTCTTTTGTATAAATGCGATACTTGTAGCGCATGTCGTTTCGAGCCTCGTCTATATGACACTCCCAAAAATTTCCGTCATATATTTTATTCATGGGGGTTTCCTGCCACTGGTTAAAATCTCCTATCACAGAGATACGGCTTGCGGCAGGAGCAAAAGTACGAAAAGTTACTCCTGTTTTAGAAATATGCGCTCCTAAATACTGATAGGCTTCAAATTCTTTACCTGTGTAAAAACTATAATAATCCATATTTTTTTCTCCTTTCCTCTTTAATAATAGACAGCAGTTGTTTTTTGCGTTATAATTACTTTAACAAAAAATTGTGCTTATTTCGACCAACAAGACAACAAAAAGGTCGGATAACCAACGAATCTGTTAAAATGTCGGAGAGAATGATATGGATTTAAGAATTAAAAAAACAAAAAGCTCTATTATAAACGCATTTCTTGAATTGCGTTCAAAAAAAGAATTAGAAAAAATAACGGTAAAAGAATTGTGTGAAACGGCGCAGATTAACAAATCGACCTTTTATACGCACTATCAGGATATTTATGATTTGTCGGAGCAGTTGGAAGATGAGCTTGTCACATCCCTCATGAATGAGATTAGGCATCCCGAAAATGTTATAGAAAATCCAGCGGCCTTCACCCGTGAATTATTTGAAGGATGTCTTGCAAAAGGGCCTTTGATCGATACCCTGTTTTCTGGAAATAGGAGTGGGCTTTTGATTGAAAGAATAGAAACAGCTCTGAAAAAATCAATCTATGAGCTCTATCCCCAGTTTAAAAATGACATGGCGCAGAATATCAAATTGACATACACTATTTATGGCGGTTATTATGCTTTTTATAAAAATAGACACTATGGTGATGAGATTATAATTGACAGGATAGGAGAACTTTTGACTCTGCTAAAGTAATAGACAAATTCCGGTCAAGGAAGGCTTTATCTTGTAGGGGATATTCAGGAGGCGCAGAAACACTATGAGTGAAAAATATGATTTCTTTTGGACTACAATGGAGTTGTGTGATTGGAAAAAGCTGACTCGCAGATGTGTGATGATACATTTTTATATTCCAGATGTGTTGCTTTGATAAACGGGCCGGCTTATTATGAAAAAGTCAAACAAGAGTCTTCCGTTTAACCTCCGCCTGCCGCAGACTCAAACTGCGCCTACGGCAAGCGGGAATATGAGCAGGGAAGAATTGGATATTATCATAAATTTTATTTAGACTTTTTTCGGAGCATTTCTGTTAATTGAGAAAGCAAATTGACCTCACTATCATCAAGCCCTGTAACATCAAGATTTCTTTTGTCAGTTATACCGAGAAGATAGTCTGTGGATACATGGAACATTCGTGCCAATTTTATAAGTACCTCATAAGAAGGATAGCGGGTGCCGGACTCATAAGATGATATAGCGCTGATGGCAAGTCCAATTCTGTCGGCTACCTGCTTTTGAGTAAGGTTCTTTTCTGATCTTAGATTTTTTAATTTATTTCCCATGTTTACCATCGGTGACACCTCTTTTCACAAACAGTGTACTAGATATAATTTCCGTTATGGTGAAAAATATTTCACTAAAACGGAAAATTTATGTTGAAGTTTACAAAATTTGATAGTATAATTTACAATAAGCGGTTAAGAAACATAGGAACAAACCGCAATTTTCAAATTTTAAGAAGGAGGATGCAAAATGAAGTGTAGTAAATGTGGAACAGAGTTTGAAGGGAAGTTTTGTCCTAATTGTGGCGTAAAGAAAAAACCTTTTTTTTAAGATGGTGGTTTATTGTGCTGGTAGTTGTAGTGATTGGATTTATAGCTGTTTCTATCGGCATAGGTGGGAATGGAAAGAAAATTAAATGGTCTGATATAAAACTTGGAGAGATGTTGCCCGAACCACAGGTTGATAAAGGCGAAGTCCATGATAACTCTGACGAGAGTCTTTGGATTGATATAAGCAAATTTTCTGATGAGCAGTATAATGATTATGTTGACGCATGTAAAGAAAAGGGATTTACAGTAGACGCTGAATCAAATTCTTCTACTTACGATGCGTACAATGCTGACGGATATAAATTGAGCCTTAGTTATTTTTCTGATATGAGTATTAAATTAGAAGCACCGATGGAAATGTCAGCCATTAAATGGCCTACAAGTACTGCAGGAAATATGTTGCCAGTGCCGAAGTCAACGACTGGGGTGTTTTCTTATGAGCAGGAGGATGGTTTCTTTGTGAATATAGGTGAAACAAGCAAAGATGATTATGAGGAATATGTTGAGGCTTGCTCGAAAAAAGGATTTAATGTGGACTATGACAAAGGAGACAATTATTATTATTCGGATAATGCAGACGGTTGGCATGTTTCACTTAAATATGAGGGCAATAATATTATGTCCATAAATATTTCTGCTCCTTCTGATGAAGATGATGATAGTGCAACTTCTAAGGAAGAACCTAAACAGGATGTAACTGCAGAGCCAGAGGAAAAGAAAGCAGAAAAGAAAAAAGAGGATAAAGGCGCTTTAAGAACCGACTTTAAAGCGGCGATGGATAGTTATGAAGAGTTTATGGATAAATATGTTAAATTCATGAAAAAATATGACAAGAATCCAAGTGATTTAGAACTGCTTGCCGATTATGCGGATTATATGAGCAAATATGCGGATTTTGTCAAGGATTTTGAAAAATGGGAAAAGAAGGACATGAATCCAGCAGAAACAGCTTATTACATTAAAGTACAAACACGGGTAAATAAAAAATTGCTTAAAGTAGCGCAATAATAAGAAGCTTACTGGAATATTAGAAGAGTGGCTCAATGGATGGTTCTATTGATGCCCTTGAAAAGTAAATAGCCCTTTGCAATACATAATTTTAATAACTGCAAGTCTTAATCCCCTCGGAGCGTAAACTCCGGGGGGGTTCATTTTATGACTGACAAAGAAAAAATAGTTTTATCTGTTTTATGCTTGCAAACACTTGCATTTGCCAGAATAAATGATATAATGTAGGCAAAGGAGTGTGATATACATGGCAAACACATCAGCAGTATATGCAAGGCTAGACAATGGTCTGAAGGAAAATGCTGAAAAAATTTTGAATCAGCTTGGCATTACTCCGTCCAGTGCCATTCAGATGTTTTACAGTCAGATTGTCCTGAACAGGGGCCTTCCGTTTAACCTCCGTCTGCCACAGACTCAAACTGTGCCTACGGCAATCGGGGATATGAGCCGGGAAGAATTGGATATAGAACTGAAAAAGGGAGTGGATTCTTTAAAATCTGGCAAGACCTACACAATGGATGAGGTTGATGCTGAACTTGAGAGGGAATTTGGCATATGAGTGATTCTTATTCTGTCGTTTATTCGCCGAAGGCAAAAGAAGATTTGAAGGGCATTTATTCCTATATTGCCTTTACATTGTTAGTTCCAGACACGGCAACAGGTCAGGTAAACAGAATAAGAGCTGCCATACGCTCTCTTGATATTATGCCGTTTAGAAATTCAGTTGTTGATTGGGAGCCTTGGAAAAGTCTCGGAATACACAAGGTTCCTGTTGATAATTTTGTCATATTTTATGCTGTGGATGAAACTGCCATGAATGTTACAGTTATTCGAATTGTTTATGGCGGTCGAGATATTGCTAACATTACAAAATTGTGATATTGTGTACGATTTTCCTGAGATCGGGAAAATCGTATAGGCTGGTGCCAGTCAGATGTTTGGCGTTCTAGTTGAAAAACATGGGATTGTAGAA
The DNA here is from genome assembly GCA_947589175.1 of uncultured Lachnospiraceae bacterium. Classification (GTDB taxonomy): domain Bacteria; phylum Bacillota; class Clostridia; order Lachnospirales; family Lachnospiraceae; genus Eubacterium_F. The sequence goes on from CANPZR010000072.1 coordinate 9,252, forward strand.
TTTTCCCATTGCTTTTTGAAAGGAATGTGGTACAATAACGAGGGAAATGCTGACGACGTTTGCGTCAGGAGGCATTTGACGAGTATTCCCATCGAGACGAAGTCGAGATGATATAATGAAACCAAGAACGGAGTTAGTAACTCCGCTTACAGAATTTTTTTGGGTATAGACTCCCGGCAAAGAAGAATGGAGCTAGCAGCTCCTAGCAAATTGAGTAGGATGGATTTTTTCTGTCCTGCTCAATTTCTTATTGTGCTGTCAGCCGAAGGCGGCGGAATGGAGGTAAAATTTATAAAGCGAATGAATTTACAGAGAAGTGAAATTATGGCACGATAGAGATGTAAAGTACTAAAGCATGAGGAAGCGGAAAAAGACAGATTGAGATGATGAAATGTAGAGGTGGTAGCTATGCAGGAACGCATGACATGGGCAGAAATCAAAGAAAAATATCCAGAACAATGGATTGGCTTAGTGGATATTGATTGGGAAAACGGCGCGACGGTACGATCTGCGGTAGTGAAATATGTTGGAAAAAATTCGACGGAATTGTTAGAGATTAAATTTGATAATGAGCCAGAATTGGTAGTCAGATATACGTCTCCAGATAGTCTTGGACCGATGGGAATTGTGGAGTGTATGCTATGAAACATTTTACATTACTATTAAGTTGGCATTATGCTAATGAAACAAATTCGGTATTTTTAGGAGGCGCAGAAACACTATGAGTGAAAAATATGATTTCTTTTGGACTACAATGGAGTTGTGTGATTGGAAAAAAGAAGGCGATGATGACAAGGTGCTCAAACCAGTCATTAAATAGAGGCATCATCAGTTTGTGTGAAAGCTATATGACCTCTATGGTCATATAGTTCACCTTATTCTGCCTTGGCTATC